>DASWTL010000147.1:0-18352 GCA_036402155.1 Sphingobacteriaceae bacterium
GGTTTGATCCGATAAAGTACAAAACTGGCTCTATCTTTTCTATCAGAATAGACAAAAAGGGGCGAATATGGTGCGCATCTGAAGGACAGGGCCTGATGAGGTTTTTTGAGAAAGAAAAAACGTTCAAAAAATACACGATGAAGGATGGTCTGCCATCAAATATTGTGTATGGAATTCTAGAGGACAAAAGGGGGCACCTGTGGCTGAGTACAACAAACGGCCTGTCGCGGTTCAACCCGGAGACTGAAAAGTTCACCAATTACACCGTAGGCGACGGGTTGAAGATCAAGGAGTTTAATTACGGGGCAGCCGCTGAAACTGCTGCAGGTGAGCTGATCTTTGGAGGTATAAACGGTTTTGTGATGTTTAAACCTGAAGAAATTAATAGTGTGAACGTTAAAACACACTTGATGTTTACCGACTTTAAAATCTTTAACGTTTCAAGCAAGGTAGGAGCAAATAATTCGCCGTTGATGAGAGTAATTGATCAGACTGATACCATTTCATTAAGGCATGATCAAAATTCGCTGACATTTGACTTTACTTCCATAAATTACACGAATCTGTCTGAAACATTATACAGCTGGACGCTCGATGGATTAGACAAAACATGGTCGCCGCCTGGACGGGGACACAGTGCCGTTTACACCAACTTAAAGCCGGGAAATTATACATTTCGGGTAAAATCAATCAATCCATCCTCCGCCTTAAACCAGGAAAGGACAATCGTTATACAGATCTCCCCCCCCTTTTGGGAAACCTACTGGGCTTATTTTTTTTATCTCTCAGTTTTATTCGCGCTGAGCTATTTTATTGTGAGATACTATCACATACAAATCAGTGAAAATCATGCAAAGGACAAGATTAATTTCTTTACGAATATCGCGCACGATATTCGGACTCCCCTGTCGCTGATCAGGTCGCCCCTATCGCTGGCGCTTAAACGGAATGATGCTTCTGCAGAAACACTAAAATCATTACGAACAGCTGATCAGAATGCCGAAAGATTATCACTTCTGATCAATCAATTGCTAGATTTTGAAAAAGCGGACATGAAAAAGAACGAGCTTAATCTTACGCTGGTCAATATTGAACAGACAATCAGCGACCTATGTGTTAACTTTACACCATATCTCCATGAACGAGGGATTACACTGAAAAAAAACTTCAAAAGAAATAATACTATTGTAGCTCTGGACCGGGATAAATTTGAGAAGATCATATTCAACCTGTTATCCAATGCATTTAAATATACCCTCAAAGGAGGGCTGGTAGAGATAATCACGGACATTTCAGGAAATAACTGCCTTATTGAAATTAGTGACACCGGCATAGGAATACCCCGTGAGCAGCAAAAATATATTTTCAAAAGATATTTCAGGGCGCAAAATGTGCTTAACTCAAATGAAACGGGCAGCGGTATCGGGTTGATGCTTACTCGGAAGCTTATTGAGCAACACAAGGGTACTGTTAATTTTGAAAGTACGGTAGATAAAGGAAGTACTTTCAGAGTATTGTTACCGCTAACAGAAATTCCTACAATTGAAACGGCCACGCCAGCATCAGTTGAACACGACCGCCCTGCGGTTGCCGATACGCTACGTCCAGCAGCAACAGTGAACGGGAAAAAACCAGTATTACTCATTGCTGAAGATCATGCTGAGCTCCGTACGCATCTGACAGAAAACCTTTCACATTTCTTTGTTGTCCATCAGGCTGAGAATGGAAAAGAAGCTTTAAAATTAACAAGGAAAGTGTTCCCCGATGTTATCATATCAGATGTGATGATGCTGGAAATGAACGGCAGCGAATTCTGCGCTGAGATAAAGAATAATATCGACACCAGTCATATTCCTTTTATTTTACTAACCTCGTTAACAGCAACTCAAAATAAGGTCGACGGGATAAAGACAGGCGCCGATATCTATCTGGAAAAGCCGTTTAACCTGGAAGTGCTGAAGAGCTACGTAGACAACCTGCTTCTAAACCAGAAACGGCTTAAAGAGAAGTTTTTAAAGAGTGAAATGACCGCCAATGACGGCCTTTCTGATCTTGATAAAGACTTTGTTAGCAACGGCATAAGAATTATTGAGGAAAACCTTTCCAATTCACAGTTTTCCGTGGAAGATTTCGAAAAAGCAATGGGCATGAGTCATGCGGCGCTTTACCGAAAATTCAAAACACTTATAGGTAAAACGCCCCTGGATTTCATAAACCAGTACCGCCTTAAAAAAGCGGCAGAACTGCTTAAGCAGGGAGGCTACAACGTAAACGAAGTTGCCTATATGGTTGGGTTCTCTGATCCTAAATATTTCAGCACATCTTTTAAAAAGTTATTCGGAAGCAATGCAAGCGATTTTAGAGAGAAGACCATTCCGACCGTCATTAAAAACAGTTAAACTTTTCGTGATATTTCTCTATCATTCAACAACAAGAGATCTTCGTCCTGATGATCTTGCCACCGCTCTTATAAATCAAAAAAGAGCGCCTGCTGCAAGACACCCTAATTATAAACTAATTAAATCTTTGGATTGTTACCGTTTCGATTTTGCATTTGCTGCAACCCACTTCTCAAAAGCTCCCATAAAATCCTTTAGAAATCGTATTGTAGATTCATTGGTAAGATTCCCGTTATCGTCAAATAATGCCGACGCTTCTCCGATATAAGCTTCTGGCTGGGGCATAGTCGGAACATTAATAAATACAAGCGATTGGCGTAAATGATGATTCGCGCCAAACCCGCTGATGTTGCCGATTGAAACACTTAGCACTGCACCAGGCTTTCCGTTCCATGAATTTTGCCCGTAAGGACGGGAACCTACATCAATTGCATTCTTTAAAACCCCCGGCACAGAGCGGTTATATTCCGGGGTAAGAAAAAGAACACCGTCGGCTGAAGCAATCTGCTCGCGGAGCGTAATCCATTCTTGCGGTGGCATTGCTTCAAGATCTTCATTAAACATCGAAAGTGATCCGATATCTATTATCTTGAGAGATAGTGATTCCGGAGCAAGATCAATTAAGGCTTTTGCCGTTTTCAAGTTGTACGATTCTTTGCGCAGACTGCCAACAAACACAGCGATTTTATAGTTTTCCATAGTTGAACTGTTTAGGTTATTTAAAATATCCTTTCTTTATCAGATTAGTAAGAAAGTCACACGTTTCCGTAAGTATTCGATTCTCCGCCATCAATAGCGATGGTTTGCCCGTTAACATACGAACATTCATCACTCAACAAAAAAGCTACTACTTTTGCTACTTCTTCCGGAAACCCCAATCGTTTTGTAGGGTTTGCTTTCGCATAGTCTGTTTCAGCAGCTTTAGGATCTGCCGGGTTAACCTGCTTGAATGCCTCGGCTACCATTGGGGTAAGGATAGCTCCCGGAGCAATAGCATTCGTATTGATCCCATATCTGGCATATTCAAGGGCAGCATTTTTTGTCATCCCCGAAACGGCATGCTTACTTGCCACGTATGGTATTTGATTAAGAACTCCCCGAATACCACCAACAGACGCTACGTTTACGATACGTCCGTAATTCTGCTTTTGCATAACCGGAATAACATACCGCATTGCGTAATAGACGCCCATCAAGTTAATATCAATTACTTTTTTAAAAATATTTACGTCATATTCGGTCATACCCGCCTGCTTACCTTCAATGCCGGCATTATTGTACAATCCGTCAATACGGCCAAAAGCTTTGACTGTTTGATCCACATAATTCTTTACCGCATCTTCATTAGAGACATCAGCAACAACTGTTATGATTTCTATCTCAGGAAACTGCTTTTTGATGTCATCTTCGGCAACGGTTAAACTTTCCTTGTTGTAATCCACGAGAATTAGGTTAGCTCCTCTGAAAGCAAGTTCTTTTGCTGCAGCAAACCCTAGTCCCATTGCAGCACCAGTAATAATAATCACCTTATCTTCTAAATCTTTCATAATATTTTTTTTATAGTATTTAAAAAATTATTATCTGTCAATAGCGAGTGTTACCGATCTCAGGAAGTTGCCTGTATTTACAGCAAATGCTATCGCTAATTGTTTTGAAATTCAAATCTACCGCGAAACAACGTTCTGATCCATTGCTTACAAGCAAGAAAGATTATTGACAAAAGTCAATGTTCTTTCTTGAAGACTTGCTTTTACGAGTTAGTTCTTTCAGGTTAACTCGTTTATTTTCCTGACATTATCCTGCCTGTCTTAAATGTTTTTATTGCTTGCGCTATCGGAGCATCTATACGGCTGCTCATCGGTAGGAAACTTTACAGGTCGGAGAATGTCCAGCCTTGAAGAGCGAATTGAATAATGTGTTTATTTCCAACTGCGTCGCTTACAAAAATGGGAAGTAGTGGCCATAATTCCAATTGTTTTCAAATCTTCTTTGCTTAGTAAATACAACTTATAATCTATAGTTAAGCAAACAAATTAAATAGCAAGTCAAGCAATGTTTTCTGCATTCTCCCAAGTACTTATACTATCAGTGATTTTCTTTTTCATTAATAAAAAAGAAATATCTAAGACACTATGAGAAATGTATTTTCTTAAGCTGTTGAGTATTTAGTTCAAACTTACTATCCATCTTTTTCATCAAACATGTTTTAAGGCGATCTAGAAAAACTGTCCCCTCTTTTTTCCTATTCGTTATATCCATGTATTTATGATAATAATATTTAAGATCGACTTGAAAAATCGCCTGGAAATATTGGATAACACTTTTTATCTGAACATTCCCATTATTTAAGCATCCGCTTTCAACCAAAGCATAAAGCAACTCAATCAGATCTGTTTGATTACCAGTCCAAATTACCGGAGAATCGGAATTCTGCATGAATTCACCATCAACTTCTTTGCACTTCAACATCAAGAACTCCTGGAATAGCTCGTTCGCTATTATTTTCGATATTTTATAATCATGGCTTGTTGAAAATAGTTCATCTCCCTGAAAGTCCTCCAGTTCCGAATATATATATCAAAATTGCCCCTTGTAAAATAAATGCTGTCAAGATTGTCTGAACCTGATCGGTAATATTGATAAAAACTCTGGTTGCGATCGAAGAAATCTTTTAATTCTTCCAACTGAGATGATATATAAGTTTTCATAATCTCGCTACTGCCTGTGGGAATTTTGATATGATAATTGTAAATACTGATGTAGTATATGTATTTGCTATAAAAATGCGGCTTAACTTGCATGAAGAAAGTGACTTCTTCTTCTAATGATTCAAAAAAATAGCTGGAAAGGTATCTCCTAAGAATACTTAGCGCCTTCTTACAGAGCACGATAGATAACTTAAATTTGTCGCATTCAGTTAAATCTTTCTGAGTTAAAATATATAATTCAGTTTCGAGCGCATGCTAATTTGTCGGAAAAAGTCTTCATAGTTCATATAATTTAATTAGGGTGACAGGACAAAATTCCTTAATCATTATTAACATGTAAATACTTTTAAAGGAGTATTCCACTACTTCAAAAGAAGTATTTTTGTAGGGAGTTTGGGGTTTAAGGATATTGAGAGGCTAATTCTCAAGTTTATGAATGAGTTCCACCCGATTCGCAGCACCTGTTTTTTCAAAAACATTGCGAACGTGTTTTTTAACAGTTAGCTCAGAAATAAATAATTTTTCTGCTATAGTTTGGTATTTATTTCCCTACCTAAGTAGCTGCACTATTTCTATTTCCCTGTTAGTCAGGTTGAACCTTGCGCTGTTCCTTTCAAAAGTTTGCGGGTTGCTACCATTTATGGATAATTCGGTTAGTCGTCGGTATTCTTCCCTGGCAGTGATAACTGATTTATAAAGAAACATAATCGTTATCACCCCAAAACCTCCATTCGTGCATATTACTTCCACAAATTGGCCCCAATTAAAATATGCAATGACTGGCATCATTACCCATGGAATAACAGCTCCGTATACCGCAATAACTTCAATCAAATTGAAATTACTTCTATTGGCGTAATATTTAAGTCTTATCGATCTGAGTATGACCCAAAGCACTACTATAGCATAAAAGAAAGGAATGATAATGCCGTAGTGGGTCGCATAGTCAAGTATGCAAGGACAGCTTTCATTTTGAGGTTATGATATTCGACGAGAGATTGGAGAGTGTTCTCCTGTTCCTGTGTTCCGAGAAACTGGTTTTTGAGAGCTTCAGGAGTTACAAGTTTCTTAGCTAAAACCATTTCGCGGTAATAGGATGAGAAAAGCCCCTTCACTTCTTCCAGATAATTATTCAGAATTTTCAGGTCAGCGTTTTTTGATCTGGCTAATCCTTTGGAGGTGTTCCAATCTGTTATTTTTACAGATTTCTTTAGTGACATTTCAACTCTGGCTCCGTTGACGTTTATTCTCACATACACGGGAGCAATGCCGTCTTTTTCTTTGTTCATTCGCAAAATGAAATGAACACCGAATGTGCTACTTGACCTCATACTCTTAACTTTTAAAGTTTAACATAAACTGATGTGAACTATTTAAGTCCAAACAGGTCACCAGAAAAACATAAAAGTGATCCTTTTCGATCTATCTGAGTTTATATTATATTGATGTATATATCTTATAATCAATTAATTAAACCCTTTCTGGTGACCTAAGTTAAAAATTAATTTAGGTCACCTAATGGTTCTCAGATAGTATGGATCGAACCGGATTAATATGAACTGTTTAAACGCAAAAAAGCCTGTAAATCAGATGACTTACAGGCTTTTGATACACTTTGTGAGTGGTATCTGTCGGGGTGGCAGGAGCCGAACCCTATTGTCTAAATAATTAATTTTCAGTAAATTGTAAAAACTATTCAACCTTGTTCACCTTTTTGTTCGCGGGAACCGTTGGTATACAAATATATCCATTTACAATAATATAATCAAGCATTTAAGCCGTATTATCGATATTTATACGTAATGTTTAAATGGTAAAATGGAAGTTGTTATATTCTTGCCTGCAGTCAAAACTTCACCAATGGAGTCTGCAAAACGAAGCGTCACAGGTTGGCCATCAGCAAAAATGCAGGCATTATAATTTAACTTTGTTAAGGCGAGAATATCCTTGCAAACTTGTTCAATAGCCGCCTCGCCACGGGTAATTTCAACAACAATTGGATTTGGTGTTTCTAAACCGACCTGTGTTTGTAGTCGGGGTATAAAACCCTTTGTCCACAAGAAAGCTTTATTGGTTTGAGTTTTCATTGCCATACCCCTAAGCACACAGAATGAATAATCTCTGTACAGCTTGAATTGAGAGGTACTTTGAATACGTACACCAATAATTTTCGATTTACCTGCCGATTTTTCGGTGAAACCAGACCATTCCTCATCGTCGAAAAGTGTTTTAGCATGTATAAAAACCTCTTTTGGATAATTTCCTTTGCCTAATTTCATCTTAAAAGCTTCAAGCGACTGACTAATCATGTCCGATGCATCGCTTTTTGTAATGTGAAATTCCTTAGTTTCAGGATTATACCAATCCCCTATATTCCCACGAAATACCATACCGTCACCAGAATCTATAAACATCTGTGCAGCACAACAAGCGCTACGGTTTTGCGGATCGTCATTCAGTTTTTTGTAAACTAATCCGAGATAGCAGACGTCTTCACGGATATCGCCAAGCCGCCAAGGAAGCCCCCCATTTTTGTAATAAAGAGTTGTGGAAATATTCCAGGCCTTTGCGCTGTCGAAAATACGTTGCTGCTCAATTTGCTTTTCATCTTCCCATATTTCCTGGTAAGCTATAGTGCTCTCACGCAAAATTTGAGTGACAATTTTGTCATTAAGCAGTTTTGCTTTAATCTGATTATGAAAATTTACTTCATACTCATAAGCCTCTTGCATCTGATTAAAAAAATCGAACAGGAAGGGTTGTGATGAACTACGTTCTTTTTTCTTTAATCCCAAACGAATGTTTTCTGGCGCTTTGGGTATTTTAGATCTAGGACGTCCAAATTTGTATATATCATCTTGAATAATCAAAAACCAAACGTTTACCGGACGTTCCTCCTCCTTATGATACTTTATAAGCTCGTCTGCGAATAAGTTTGACAAATTGTGAACGCGCTGATGTCCATCTGAGTATTGTAGATATTTATTCACCTCGCGCTCTTTTACGTCTACCTCGACAATATTGTCGAAATTGATATATATTCCTAGGGCGGCTTCCAATCCTGGAAAAAATGGTCTCGCAATATCGGCCTGTAATGATCCAACAGGTTGATGTAGTCGTTGGAGATAAGATTTGAGACGGATTCGCTGGGTTTCGCAACCGACAATCCCAATGTTTATTTGACCCTTAATTTTCTCTCGATCATGTGGGCCAAACAACATCAGGCCGTCTCTTGGATCGGCGGTACGCTGATTATGCCCGAATGACAGTTCTGGCTCATTTATGAAAAACAGTTCTGGCTCTATCAACATCTTATTTATTCTATTTATTGGTCCTGTATCGGATTTTCTCTTTCCTCATGAATGAATAGTTCTTGTCGTTTTAAATCTTTAGGATCAAAATATCCGAATTCCGACCAAAACATCTCTAGAGTTGGCTTCATCGTTATATTTGTATCAGTATTTGTTTCGAGAATTATATTCCCTTCGCTATCTTCAAGGCTTTTCATAAATGCAAGAAGCAGGTCGCGCCATTCCTCATTGAACATTCTTTTACCCTTTTTTCGCCTATGTACATGCTGCAAATCCTTATCGTCTATCGCCTCAAATCCCTTTTTGCTAAATATAAGATGGCTTTTTAAATGAAATCCAAGGAATGGTGACAATGCGGATTTTGCTGAAATAGCAAAATGCCATCTCCCAATCTCTAAGTGTTTGCCTGCCAAATTCTTTGTCTTAGGACGCTCATTCTCCCGATACGGAAAACTGAAAGTTATTTTTGATGTGGGCAAACTGGTATAAGTATGATAATAAGCCATATTTTTGTTCGACATATCATACCAACGCATTTGCTTACACTTGAAATAGTTGTGCAAACCACGCCTTAAAAGTTTTTTGAAATGGTTTTCAGCATCGCGAAAAGAAGGAAAACTTTCTTTTTGATACCCCTGGAGTAAATCGCTTATTTTAACTTCGAAAATTTCTGCCGGTAAAACCTGGGTTATACCGAAATTATCTTCCATATCTGTTTGAAGGTCTTTATTAAAAGAGGTAATACAATTAGAATCTTTAACAAGCAGACAGCTTCCATTTGAAGCGGCGACGGCACTCGCCTGCTTCTCATTCTTATACCTCATAATAAAAAATGAGGCTGGTGAAGATTTGACACTCCACCAGTTTGTATAATACAATTCCTTCTTTTCAATTACTGGATTTTTTACAATGTAGTTGTTTAAATACCAGTTGGCGGCCTCATCCGAACTATGTCGGTGGGCCCTAGGCACGTTATCGCGTATTAACTTTTTTTGAAGGGTGGTTAATCCCTCTGCCCAATTCGCGTTAAACGGTATCTGATTAAGGTCTTTCGCTCCAGGAAATAGATTATATCCTGAATTGTCTATATGCAGAATAATGAAAAAATCAGTTAATGTTTCATCCTGCATTACCTGTCTCGTAAATTCGATTTCCTTTTGGATACCTCCTTTGACCTCGTCACTACCCGGGCAACATATATTTTTAGAATATACCAATAAAACTTTTGCAGCATTAAACTTGATAGCGGATTCAATCGTACCCCAAAATGTTTCCCCTCCCAAAAGCTCCTTTTTATCGATCCAAACCTTATATCCTAACAGCTCAAGTCTGGAAGCGAGCCAAATGGTAAACTCATTGTCCTCGGGTGTTGCATGACTTATAAATATAGTATCTCTCATCAATTAATTTGGATGTCGAACATAAAAATACTACTAAGTAGCTTAGTAGTATTCTATGTTGATAAGTATCTTCAACATTTTGTCCTTCTGGGCAAGAAAAGCAGTTTCGGTTTTTGTAAATTTTTTCTCAACAGTTAACCAACCACGACACATTCTGTCCGGGCACTCCCCTACCTTCGAAAAAAAAGCAAAAACTATGGAACCGACACCTCATTTCAATCTCTGCTCCACATCATCTAAAATGGACCTTTCGAATGTATTTTCTAACCGGAGCGGCGCTTCCATAAACGAATACATGCTGTATGTTGCCCATTTCAATACCATTCCGAACATTGTTATCGAAAAAGGCATCGACTGCCGGCGCGGCAATAAATGGTTTTCCCAAAACCTCCGCTCAGAAGTAAAGGATCATTATTTTATCAAACGGCAGCTTGGCAGTAGCAAACATGCTGAGATCGACGATATCCTGTACTTTATATACGATGACCTGATGGTCAACTTTGACACCAACAACGAAACGGTACGCTTTCTTTTCAAAAAAACGGATACCGTTAAAGTTGACACGATCATAAAAAGTCTGAAAAGGTTTCCGGTGAGAAATAAACGTACACCGGCTATTTCGCTATTGATAAATACCAGCGATGGAATAGACACCAAGTGCCTCGAGATTACCCGACCAAGGCTTAACATTAACGATAACTACAACGACGACTTTCTACCCATTCATCAGAATATTATTAAGCGCCTTTCGAAGAAAAACGACAAAGGGCTTATCCTTCTGCATGGCAAACCGGGCACCGGCAAAACATCCTACATCCGTTACCTCATTGCGACCGTAAAAAAGAACATCATCTTTCTTCCACCCAACATGGCGGCAGCTATTACGGCTCCCAACCTTATTGGAGTGCTTATCGACAATCCGAATTCTGTGTTCGTAATTGAGGATGCTGAGAACATAATAGTACACCGGGAAGAGAATGGAAGTTCTCCGGTATCGGCGCTGCTGAATATTTCCGACGGCCTGCTGTCGGACTGCCTGAACATCCAGATCATATGTTCCTTTAATACCGATATTTCTAAAGTCGATTCTGCATTGCTCCGCAAAGGACGGCTCATTGCCCGGTATGAATTCAAAGAACTGGCCATCCCGAAGGCGCAAACTCTTTCAGACAAACTCGGCTTTAGCACGCGGATTGACAGTCCTCAAACCTTGACCTCCATATACAACCAGGAGGAACACGAATACCAGCAGATCCAACCAAAATGTACGATAGGCTTCCGCAGCAATGTACTCAACTGAATTTTCAATAAAAACAGCTGGAATTTCAAACAATCCAGGCCGTAAAGAACCACGACATATATTGTCGCACTCAATTACCATCTTTGCATAATAAATCAAAATATGTCTAAACGGGAAACCTTGTTACGTCATTCGGCCATTATCAGGCGCCTTAAAAAGGGGCCGGCTAGTTTTCGGGAAGTCGAGAATCATCTCGAGGTGGAGTCCGAAATTCAGGATTACAATCTCCGCGTTTCTCAGCGCACCTTCCAGCGCGATCTGGATGATATCCGATCCTTATATCAGATAAATATTCAGTATGACTTCTCAAAAAAGAAATATATTATTGAAGATGATGAAAATGAAGGATACAACGACAGGATGCTGGAAGCCTTCGACACATTTAATGCACTCAATATCAGTGTTGGTCTTGCAGACTATATAGACTTTGAAAAAAGAAAGTCACTAGGATTAGAAAACTTTCACGGATTATTACATGCTATTAAAAACCGTCTGCAGCTTCACTTCAGCTATCAGTCTTTTTGGCAGAATGAGCCCTTCCTCCGTAAAGTAAATCCTTACCTGCTAAAAGAATTCAAAAGTCGCTGGTATCTCATCGCAAAAGATCTGCAGGATGAATCTGTGAAAACTTACGCACTCGACCGGATTAAAGATATCGAAATCACAAAAAAGCGATTTACTGTCCCAGCACTATCGGATTTTAAAGAGCGGTTCTCCAACAGCTTCGGAATAATAAGTTCAGTGGATGGCTCGGTTCCTGAAAAAGTAGTGCTATCCTTCAGTCCTTTTCAGGGGAAATATGTAAAAACGCTGCCACTCCATCATTCGCAACAAACTCTTGTGGATAACGAAGAAGAGCTGCGCATTCAATTAAAACTCTATATCGCTTTTGATTTCGTGAAAGAACTGATCTCATTCGCTGATGACCTGAAGGTTATCGAACCCGCCTCTCTGGCACAGCAGGTAAAAGAGGCACATCAGAGAGCTGGTGGCAGGTATTAACTGATATACATACCTAAAAGAACAAAACACAAATAAAAACGACGGCGACTGTAATGTTAGTTACAGGTACTGGAAAACAAACCGATATAAAACTAAAAATTTATCTTAATTTCGGTTCTGCGATGCGATCGACATCCGAAAATACTGAGTTTCTCTAAATAACCACTTTTAATGGCCATCAAAAAATCTGAATTATACAGCTCACTCTGGGCAAGTTGTGATGAATTACGCGGGGGTATGGACGCTTCGCAATACAAAGATTACGTACTAACCCTGTTATTTGTAAAATACATTTCCGACAAATATAAAGGCGACCCTTTCGGCGCCATCACAGTTCCGGCGGGAGCTTCTTTTGATGACATGGTTGCCTTGATTGGCAATCCTGAAATTGGCGACAAAATCAACAAGGAAATCCTAAATCCGATTAAGGAAGCCAATAAGCTGAACGAATTCCCTGATTTTAACGATGAAAACAAACTCGGCAAGGGAAAAGATTTAGTGGATACCGTTTCCAACCTGGTGCGCATCTTTAACGACCCCAGTTTAGATTTCTCTAAAAACTCTGCCGAAGGCGATGATATTCTGGGCGATGCTTACGAATATCTGATGCGCCATTTCGCTACCGAATCCGGGAAATCAAAAGGACAGTTTTATACACCTGCTGAGGTTTCGAGAGTACTGGCAACTGTTATCGGTATTACACCCAATAACTCCACCCGCCAAACCACGGCATACGATCCTACCTGCGGATCGGGTTCCCTGCTTTTAAAAGTAATGAACGAGGCTGGTAAAAACATCGATCTGTACGGGCAGGAAAAAGAAAGCGCGACGGCCAACCTTGCCCGAATGAACATGATCTTGCACGGCGCAGAAACCGCTACCATCATTGCGGACAATACCTTATCCCGCCCATTCTATAAAGAGCCGGATGGCGGATTAAAAAAATTCGACTACGTAGTGGCAAATCCGCCATTCTCTCTGAAAAGCTGGAACAATGGCGTAAACGTAGACAGCGACGAATTTAATCGTTTCCAATTGGGCGTTCCTCCCGAGAAGAATGGCGATTATGCTTTCTTACTGCATATCATCCAATCACTAAAAACCACCGGTAAAGGCGCTGTGGTTTTACCGCATGGCGTATTGTTCCGCGGAAATGCCGAAGGCGAGATCCGTAAAAACATTTTAAAGAAAGGCTTTATCAAAGGCATTATTGGTTTGCCGGCCAACCTGTTTTACGGCACGGGTATCCCTGCGTGTATTATTGTGCTCGATAAAGAAAATGCCGGCCAGCGCAAAGGTGTTTTTATGATTGATGCCAGCAAAGGCTTCATTAAAGACGGCAACAAAAACCGTTTACGCGAACAGGACATCCGCAAGATAAACGATGTATTTACTCAGTTTGAAGAAGTAGAAAAATACAGCCGGATGGTGCCGATAAGCGAAATTGCCGATACCAAAAACGATTACAACCTCAACATCCCCCGCTATATTGATACGCAGGAGGCTGAAGATATACAGGATTTGACCGCGCATTTGCAGGGCGGAATTCCTCAAAAAGACATTGATAGTTTATCTGCCTATTGGCGCCTGTTCCCCAATCTTAAAAATGAGTTGTTTGCACCATTGCGTACCAGCTATGTAGAATTAAAGCCAGAGCCTGAACAGATTAAATCGACCATTTTTACCCATCCGGAATTTGAAGCGTACAATAAAGCTATGCACCAGCGCTTTGATACCTGGCTGCAGGGCCAGAAGGAAAAATGGAATGCTTATGAGCAAGGCTTTAACGTAAAAGACGCCATTGCCGAAACCAGTCAGTCTATATTAGCTACTTTCCTGGAGGATGCATTGATAGACGAATATGCCATGTACCAGCATTTAATGGCTTACTGGAGCGAAGCCATGATGGACGATTTCTACAGTGTTTCTTTAGACGGCTGGAAAGCCGGAAACGAAGTGACCCGGCTGCTATTGAAAGGCAAAAAAGGGAAAGACGGCAAAACCTCAGCAGACAAACCCATCCCCGGACTAGCAGGCCTGGAGGGCCGGATTATACCGCCTCAATTATTGATTGATGTTTATTTTACGGAACTACAGGAAAAACTAAATGCACAAATACAAGCGGCAGAAAGCGCCCAGGCCAGAATAACCGAGCTGGAAGAAGAACACAGCGGGGAAGATGGCTTATTTGCCGACATGGATAAAGTTAACGCTGCCGAAATTGCCAAACTATTAAAGACCAAAAAAAGCGAAAAACAAAGCACTAAAAAACAAAAGGCAGAAGTAGTCCTCAGCATAGCCGCCGAACCTGAATATGCTTATGGCGATGCTGATGACTCACCAAGCAATGTCATAGTGAGTGAGCGCCTGCCGGACGGGCAGGAAGTCGAAGTGCTCGAAGACTACCTGGCCCAGGACCAGATCATCAAAACCGCCAATAAAGAGATTAAAGAGTTAAATGCCGAATTAGAAAAAGCGGTTTTAGCTAAGTATGTCACACTGAGCGAAGTGGAAGTGCGAAACCTGGTAATTAACCATAAATGGACTAGTTCCTTACAACAGGCTTTAAGTACCGAACAGGAAAAACTAAGCCAAACCCTCACCCAGCGTATTAAGGAACTGGTAGAAAGATATATGACCACCTTGAGCGATTTGGAAAGCGAAACGAAAGCTGCTGAAGAAAAAGTGAAAGCGCATTTGGCGAAAATGGGATTAGCATGGTAGCAACAGGTCTTAAGAAAACGGAGATTGGGTTAATTCCGGAGAATTGGGAGTGTGTCATTTTTTCTGATGAGATAAAGCTCAAGCATGGTTTCCAATTCCTGGAGCATCATTTCTCACGAACAGGTGTGCCGGTTATAAAAATTGGGAATTTATTAAATTCTGCGGGTATAGATAAGAGCAAATTTACTTACGTAAGTGTTCAAACCGCGGAAGCTTTCAGAAGCGTTAAATTATTCCAAGGGGATGTTTTAATGGCGCTAACAGGTGCTACTCTGGGAAAAGTGAGCAAAATAGATTTCGACATTGAGTGTCTTCAAAACTATCGAGTTGGCAAATTTTTAGCTAAAGAAAGAGTTGAAATCAACTTCGTTTATCACGTTTTGCAATCTTTTTTAGTTCAAAAAACTGTTAAGGAATTAGTTAACTCCGGCGCGCAACCGAATTTAGGTAAAGCGGATTTTGATAAAATACACATCCCCCTCCCGCCCCTCCCCGAGCAAACAGCCAGTGCCGAAGCTTTGAGTGATGCCGATGCCTGGATTGCCAATTTGGAACAACTGATTGCCAAAAAACGGTTGATTAAACAGGGCGCTATGCAGCAATTGCTTAGTCCGAAGGATGATTGGGAGGTTAGGAAGTTGGGGGAATGTTCATTTATTACAAAGTTAGCTGGCTTTGAATACTCTCTTCACTTTAACAGCTATAAGGATGAGGGGGAAATTGTTGTAATTAGAGGAACTAATATTACAAGGAATAAACTTGATTTAAGTGATATCAAAACCATACCTATAAAGACCTCCAACTATCTTTTACGTAGTAAACTGTATAAAAATGATTTAGTGTTTGCTTATGTTGGAACTATCGGTCCCATATATTTAGTTGAGGAAAACGACAGATTTCATCTTGGCCCTAACACTGCCAAAATAACAGTAAATGTAAATCTAAATTCGATGTTTTTGTACCATTACTTTACAAGTTCTTACATAAAAAATGAAATAATAGAACATACTAGTATTGGTGCTCAACCAAGTTTGTCGATGTCTAAAATTCGAAGTTTTAAGTTAAGCTTCCCTGATTTGGAAGAGCAAACCCGCATCGCCACCATCTTATCCGATATGGATAGCGAGAAAGAAAGCTTAGAAAAGCAGCTAGCAAAAGCACGGCAAATCAAACAGGGGATGATGCAGGAGTTGTTAACGGGGCGGGTGAGGTTGGTATGAGGCCTATTTTCAAAGATTAAACGTAGCAATTAAATAATAGAAATTATAATACAATAAACCAATTTCCCATGAACCCCTCATTTAATGATTTTTTTAAAGAATATGATGTAATAATAAATGCCTGCGCTACTATCTCTATTGGTGTGGTTGCGCTTATTATCAGTTTTCTATATTCCCACAAGTCAGAAAAACTTAGCAACGATCAAATCTTTTATGATTTATACACAAACTTCAATAGCAGGTATGATAAGTTGAACGATATACTTGGTCGGATGGAAATGCAGAAAGATTTTGACCTGGTTAAACTTAAAGCAGACCCAATCTACTATAAAACTGCAATTGATTTCTTTAATATCTGCGCCGAGGAATATTATTGGCACGAAAAAGATCGGATAGAAAAAAATGTTTGGACCGCTTGGGAATATGGAATGAACTACTGGTATATTAATATTCCGGCATTGCGTGCTCTCTGGAAGGAAGAAATAAAAGATCAAAGATATAAGTCTTATTACCTTAAAGAAGGCAATAACCTTTTTAAAGAAGTAAGTTAACCTGTTCTATATGCCCTGTCCGCACAAATTCATCGAGAATTTAAATCTTGAAAATTTAGATTTTACCCCTACTACACTAATGGTTGGAACTTTCAACCCTGCTTGGCCGGCCAATAATCAGGCTCAATGGTTTTACGGCCGAACTCCCAATAATTACTTCTGGGATGTATTGCCTGCTTTATATCAGCAGGCAGGTTTAAGGAATATAAACGCTGGAGATAGACCTGTGATTTGGAAACAATTCTGCAATCAATATCAAATCGGAATTACAGATTTGGTCTCTTGGATAAACGATGCAGATCAAAACAATCCCCAGCATCAAGAATGGTTAAATGGTTATGCCGATGCGGCTATTGCCCAACATTTTAATGATTTCACCTTAACAAATATCGTCGGCTTACTACAGGAGCATGTAGCTATTCAAAACGTATACTTGACTACCCGAGCTCAAATTCCTCTCTTTAATCAAATTTGGAATGAGGTTGAAACTTACTGTTTAGCTCATGAAATTCATTGTAAGAGATTATTGACTCCATCCGGCAGCGCTCGCTACCAGATTACAGACGGATATAATCCACAGTTTCCGGTATTCCCTGGTGTTTTGGGCAATTTCATACTGGAGAATTGGCAGCAGGAATGGCATGTAAATAATTATTGAAATGGAGAAGATAAAACGCATTAACGAAGTCGTAAAAAACTATTTTAATCACAACCCATTGCAGGAAATAATTCCTGCAAAAGATTTAATGCCTCAATTTATTAAAGCAGGAATCTTCGAAAAAGATGCGAAGAATGGCTTGCCAATAAGAAAAGTACTACGCCAGCTCGATAAAGACCGTCAACTGCATCACATTCCACAAGTGGTTGCCATGCGTAAGGCAGTCAATACTAATTGGTTCTTTAGTCGAAACGCTGGATCTGTCACTCCTGCTTTACCTCGCAACTCTCAAACCGCCATAAGATCGCAAACTAAATCGCCTAAGACTCCAGCTTCCGATAGTGACGAAAAGTACGTGCTTGATTTGTGTGATAAAATACTCAATAAACCCGCATTGCGGCAGCACCGCTTTGACTTTTTGCGTGGAGATAGTGGTACTAAATTACCCGTTGACGCGTATTACCCGGACCTGAATCTTGTTATTGAATACCGGGAGACACAGCATACCAATGCGGTAAAGCATTTTGATAAACCGGATATAATGACCGTTAGCGGCGTACACCGCGGTGAACAGCGTAAAATTTATGACCAGCGCAGAAGGGATGTTCTACCCAAGAACGGAATACAGCTGATTGAGATTTCTTATACTGATTTTGAGCTTGATAGGAGAAATAGGATTATAAGAGATAGGGAAAGAGATTCGGGATTAGTAAAGTCGAAGCTAGAAAATTCGATTATCATACCAAAAACAAATTATGATGCATAGCTATCCATGCACCCGTGCATTCAGCTTGATAAAAACGATAAACAATGCAGAGTAAACTTATCACTGATTTATATACTATACCCGAAATTTTAGAATCGGGTATTGCCGAATTTCAAATTAAAAGCTATCAAAGAGGATATCGCTGGGATATTGAAAATATTAAGACATTGATCGATGATATTATTCACTGTAGTCCAAATTCTATTTATTGCATGCAACCGTTGGTTGTCACTGTGATTGATGATGTTACGTACGAAGTAATTGATGGTCAGCAACGATTAACGACATTCAAAATTTTATCATATTGTTTACA
>DASWTL010000148.1:0-8870 GCA_036402155.1 Sphingobacteriaceae bacterium
TCACTTTAACGTTTGTGAATGCAAAGGCAATTGTGGAAAATAATTTTCTACCCAACTCAACATCTTCCTGGAGTGAAGGCCAATACCGGTTTGGGTTTACAATTTCCCGAATGTTCACTTTATATAAACCAAAAAACTAACTATATGAAAAGAGATGAATTTTTAACCACGTTCGGCATTGGGCTGGCAGCGGTTTGTACCGGGTGCCTGGCATCATGCAGTAAGGGCGATGACCCTGAACCAAATAAACCACCCGGAGGTACGCCACCACCGCCACCACCCTCGAAAACAATCAATCTTAATTCCGAAATACAAAATGTTGGAGACTCGAAAGTTGTGGATGGTGTATTAGTTGTAAGACTTGCTACAGGAAATGTGCCGGATTCCTTCACTGCTGTACAGCTTGCATGTACACATGAGGGAACATCAATTGCTTACAACACCACTCAAGGGAAATTTATTTGCCCCAATCATGGCAGCCAATTTTCAACATCAGGTTCGGTGCTTGTAGGTCCTGCAAGTACATCATTAAAAAAATACACCATAAGCATATCAGGCACAACGCTTACCATAACAGGTTAAACATGGGGAAAATGTCATGCCGGGAATCAGCCGGGGGAGAAGTTTCCTTTAGCTTGAGCCTGGCTGACATTTTTATTTCAATTAAAATATGTGGTATTGGAGTAAGGGCCCAGGAAGATTTACGAAGTTTTGGAAACTTCGTAAATCTCTGCTAATCCCGCTGCCCTGTAAAAAAGATACTTTCACTATCGAAATACTAAAAATATTAGTAATTTTGGTTATGAAATCCTTGTATTTACTTGCCCTGCTCCCACCACCTGATCTTTCAGCTCAAATAGATGAGATCAGGAAAGAATGTTCAGAAAAATTTAAAGTGTATAAAGCTTTAAGGCCACCTGTACATATCACTCTTTACCGGCCGCTGAGTATGGAAGAAACCTTTGAAAGAAAATTAATTCTATTGATGAAGGAAGTTGGATTTGGGGTTAAGCCCTTTATTCAGGAGCTGCAGAATTTCGATGAATTTAATTCCCAGGTAGTCTATATCAAAGCGTTAAAAAATCCTGAACTACTGGAATTAAGACAACTGATCGTTTCAGTATTTCGCAAACATCGGATAGATCCGAAAGAGACTAACGGCAGTTTGCCTTTTTTACCTCATATAACTATTGCCTACCGGGATGTCCTTCCCGAAGTATTTCCACTCATTTGGAATGAATACAAAGATCAAAAATTCAAAAAGAAGTTTACTGTAGACCATTTTACATTGCTTAAACATGATCAGAAGCAATGGAATGTGCTTGAAAACTTCAGATTTTTAAAAACGGACCAGCCCGGCTTATTTTAATCAGATGTGTGTTACACCGCCTGAAACAACAAACTTCATAGCCTCACTGCCGTTCATTTTGAGTGGCTTTACCCTATCCGAATTTACTATAACCAATTGTCCGGCAAACGAATACGAAAATGGAAAATAGACAGCTACCTGTCCTTCAAGACCTAGCTTTGTAAGATCTTTTTGTGTTAGAAAACCTATTTTTTTCAGGCCTGTTTCATTAACCTCTACAATCACCGGCTCATTGAATTTTTTCTCATCGCCAACAAATGCTTCTGTGAGGTCTTTAATGGAAGAATAAAGAAAATTAAATAATGGCAACCGGTTAAGCCAGCGGATAAACCAGTTCCGTATGGGTTCAGTAATAAAGTTGGTGACAACAATTCCGGCAAGCAAAATAATAAGCAGAACGGTCAGAATTCCCAGGCCGGGAATATACATAGGTTGCCCGGTGGTTGGGTCAACCCATATGGCATCACTCATGTTTAGTGATGTATCAATTTTTGCAACCGTCCACCCAATAAGAAATATAGCCGCACCCAGGGGAATCACTACAAGCATCCCTTTAACCATGTACCTCAGTAAAGCACCAATTATCTTATTCATTGTTATTCATAAAAATAAACACGTTTTACCCTTTGCGATATCCCGGTAATAATTTCGTAAGGTATCGTATTACAAACCTTTGCTATATCTTCTACCCTCACCTTATCCCCGAAGCAAATAACTTCATCTCCTTCTTCTGCGTTAATTCCGGTAATATCCAGCATACACATATCCATACAAATATTACCTATTGTAGCCACTGTTTTGCCATTGATCAGCATTTTGCCTACCCCGTTTCCCAATGCTCTCCTGTATCCGTCGGCATATCCGATTTTAACCGTGCCTATCCTGCTTTCCCTTTCCAATTTACCCATACGGCTGTATCCAACAGTCTCTCCCGGCTGCAACACCCTGATCTGGGATATGCTTGTTTTCAGCGAAGTTACGGTTTGCAAAGGAGAATTAGTATTTGAGCTTTCTATTCCGTACAATCCAATTCCAAGACGAACCATATCCATTTGCGCATCCTGCCAGCGGCTGATTGCTGAAGTATTAGCAATATGCTTTATGACGCTATAATCAAGCTTACTACTGACCTTTTTAGTAATTGACTCGAAATCGGCAAGTTGCTTACGTGTAAAGTCATCATGCCGGCTATCATCACTTGCCACCAGGTGTGAAAATACACTGATGATCTGCATGGTATCCGATTCACTTATGCGGTTTAACAGTTCATCGGTTTCCTCGGCGATAAAGCCCAAACGATGCATACCGGTGTCAAACTTAATATGAACCGGATAATTTTTGAGTCCTTTACGATTCAGAACCTCTTCCAGCTCATCAAGTATCCTGAAACTATATATCTCCGGCTCCAGGTTATTTTCGATCATCACATCAAAAGCCAGCAGATCCGGACTCATAACCATGATAGGCATGGTAATGCCAGCCTGCCTTAAGGCTACCCCTTCATCAGCATAAGCCACCGCCAGATAATCTACCTTATTAAATTGCAGCAGGTTGGCAATCTCATAACTACCGCTTCCGTATGAGAATGCTTTTACCATGGCCATTACTTTTACACCAGGCTTCAGGTTCGTTTTATAATAATTAAGATTAAATTCTAACGCATTCAGGTTTATTTCCAGGACGGTTTCATGAACTTTTTGAGTAAGCACCTGACTGATACGCTCAAACTCAAAACTTCGGGCTCCCTTGATCAGGATAGTTTCGTTCCCAAGTTTTAGCGCGGATATATCATTAAGAAGATCTTCTGTAGAATCATAAAAGTAACTCTCGATAGAAAATTTATCCCTAAATCCTGAGATCCGTTGTCCAACTCCTATTAACCGGTCAACGCTTTTATTTTCAAGTAACGGAGCTACGGTATCATAAACCAATTCATCTGCACCCGGAATATCAGAAAGTATTAGTGTGCGCCGCAGATGCTGGTTTTGCTGTTTCAGAAAGTCTAAAGCAATAGCAAGAGATGATACATCACTAGAGTACGAATCATCGATAATAGAGCAATTATTGATGCCGTTTTTAAGCTCCAACCGCATCTGTACCGGCTGCAGCTTCTCAAGACGTTTATCAATAACTTCCGGATCATAACCCATGGCCAATAACGAAGCCCAGCAGATTATTCCGTTCTCAATAGATGCAAAATCAGTAAAAGGTATTACGCATTGTATATCTTCACCATCAAACCTGGCACGCAGGAATTGGAATTTATCCTCCAGCACTTCATCGTCAAAAACTTCCAGATCTGCCTTATCGCGGTAGCTCCAGGTAAACTGATCCTTACCTGGCAGTTCTCCCGCAAAATTAGCAGTGTATTTAGGAGAATAAATGAAAAGGTCTGAGTCTTTAAAAAGTTTAAGTTTCTCTTCTAACTTCTCCTCAATATTTTCAAATCCTTCCATATGTGCCTCCCCGATATTTGTTAAAATACCAATGGTAGGCTTAATTACTTTTTCCAGCGCGTCCATCTCTCCTTTTGTTGAAATGCCGACTTCAAAAATTGCCAGATCGTTCTCTTCATTCATTGCCCACACCGATAAAGGAACGCCAACCTGCGAATTATAACTTTTGGGACTCCGGACAATATTATTTTCGGCAGCCAGCAACTGGTAAAGCCATTCTTTCACGATTGTTTTACCATTACTGCCGGTAATTCCAATCACCGGATAGTTAAATTTACGCCGGTGATGGCCTGCCAGGTCCTGCAATGCACGCAGCGTATCCTGCACCAGGAAAAAGTTCGCATCCTGGTAAGGTGATCTATCAAATTCTGGATCTGATATCACAAAATTCCGTATGCCGGCTTTATACGAGTCATCAATGAAAAGATGACCATCGCGGCGCCCTTTTAAAGCAAAAAACAAGGCTTGCTGAGTATCCGTGATTTTTCGGCTATCAGTAACAAGTGTGCGTATAGTGGCTTTAGGATTAGCTGCAAAGGTTTCTGCTGAAAGGGCAGTACTAACTTCATCAATGCCATACAGAATATGATTCATACAGGACGAATTTCAAGAAAATTTACGAATTTCATGGTTAAAGATGGAAATACAGCAAAAGCCGCAAAAGTATCTCAGCAAATTGCAGGCCAGGGAAAAAATAGAGCATTATTGCGCTTATCAGGAACGTTCGCAAAAGGAAGTACGGAATAAGCTTTACGAAATAGGTTTGAAAAATAGCGCCGAGGTGGAAGAGATCATTTCCGACCTGATACAAAACAACTTTCTGAACGAAGGGCGGTTTGCCCTTGCCTATACCCGTGGTAAATTCAGGATGAAGCAATGGGGACGAATGAAGATAAAACAAGGTTTGAAGCTTAAAGGGATTACCGGACGGTTGCTAAAAATAGCTTTATCATCTATTGATGAGGAGCAATACATTCAAACATTAGCCCTTATATTGGAAAAGAAAAACGAGAAAATCTCAGAAAAAGACCCTTATAAACGCCGGTATAAGTTATCTCAATATGGCATGCTCCGCGGATTCGAGCCCGATATCATTGCAGAAGTATTGAAAGACAGCCTTTTAGATTAAATTCAAAAATTCATAAAAATTGCTTGACGGAATTGCATTTCTGTCTATATTTGCACTCACCAAATGCGAAAGTAGCTCAGTTGGTAGAGCATCCCGAAGCAAGTTCGGGAGGGTCGCGTAAAAGTTCTTTAAATGCTGAAGTTTCTAACTTATATCCTTCAATCTCAAAAGAGCGGAAGATATTATGTTGGTCATACACAAAATATAGTTGAACGGCTATTATACCACAACAATGGGAGAGTTAAAGCAACTCAGAATAAAGGACCATGGGAGATAGTTTATATTGAAGAGTATGATACCAAGTTAGAGGCTAATCGAAGAGAACTTGAAATAAAAAATAAAAAGAGCAGAAGATACGTTGAGTATCTGATCAATATGCGAAAGTAGCTCAGTTGGTAGAGCACGACCTTGCCAAGGTCGGGGTCGCGAGTTCGAATCTCGTCTTTCGCTCCAAATGCCTTCCAGAGGAAGGCATTTAATGTTAGAAGGTTAATCACCTGCTCAGATGGTGGAACTGGTAGACACGCAGGACTTAAAATCCTGTTCCCGTTAAAGGAGTGCGGGTTCGATTCCCGCTCTGAGTACAACCCCTCTTTACAGTATGTAAAGAGGGGTTTTGTATTTTTTATACTTCTAAAATAGTCGTTTTCTGCTTCTAAGGTAGTTTCTGGGTTCGATATTCCTGCCGCCTTAAGGAAGATAGTTTGAGCACAATTTCTTTTTTTAGCTCTGATGTCACGGATTAAGCGTAGCTGTACAAGTAACGTTAAAGACGTAATGTTACAATCTTATTACTCTTTTTCTTAATCCAAAAGACGTTATAGACTGATGCATTTAATCTTAAGTCTCAGTAATTTGATCCTTTTGAAGTGTTAATAAAAGTCACAAGATTATTGATATAACCATTGATTATTTTATGTTTATTAAAATCTATTGATTACATAATTTGCTTAATACTCGAAAAGTTAAAGATTTTGGGTGATATAGTTTTGGTTTTAATATCTTCATAAACTACCTGATCAAAATCTTATTATTGCAGATATGGAAAAAAAGCCCGGATTGCAGCTGAGGGAAGAGAGTGTATTCATACCTATTAGGGCGAGCTTCGATTTTTTAAAACAGCTGTCAAATAATGAAAGTTATATAATAAGATCCCGGTATCCAACGATCAATAATACTACTTGCCAGATCAAAATGTCTGATGAATGGGTAGCAGAAATATCCGAAGCCTCTATTGAAGGTGGGAAAGGTTTTCAGCCTGCGGATTTTCAACATTTTCAATATGGATTTGGACGTGAATTTACTTTAGTAAATAAATCAAGGGTATTTTCCGTTCCGGAAGGGTTGTCATCTTTTGTATTTGCCTTAGGTAGTACAGGTGAAGTATCGGGTAGCTTTTTTGAACTAATCAATTTAAGGGGCAATTTCGAAAATTATTTAAGGCTCGTATTTGAGATATCTGATACTGGTTTTCGCTTAACGGACGCGTATGATACTGAACCATTCAAGACAGAAACATCATTTTATGGTGGAGGCCTTTTAAATTTCAATGTTGGTAACTCGAAGATGCGAATGTTTTCCTTGCGCGAGAACGACAAGCTATATCTCGTTATTGACTCCTTAAAACTTATACGATATGCGGAATTCACTGAAATTGTAAACGCAATACTCATCAGTAATGGAGTATGCTCCGGAACTTTTCAGCGCGGCAAAGCAGTAATCCTCTTTTCTACAGCAGCCGACTTTACAAAGATTGCAGATTGGTCGTACATTAAATATGCGAAGTCCAAATTGGGAGGAGGAGTAATTCGACCCATGGACCTGGGACAACTTATTTCAGGTGTACCTAGAGATCGGCGCGCTGTGCCACCTATGGTTTTAGGAAACGTAGCAACCTTGGCGTTAAAAAAACCGGAATTTTCTAGAGCGCTATCTATTATCTGTGAAAGCAGCGATACCGCAATTGAAGTAAGAACTGCAACGTATTGCGTTGCAATGGAGACATTGAGAAACTATATTCTTGGGGACGAAATGGAGTATAATCGTCCGATAAAATCGAGAAAAACGGCTACCCAAATTAGGCAATCTTTGATCAAGACTTTAGAGGAGTTTTCTGCAGAAGAGTTTAATGATATTAGCTCGGTTAGAAAGAAGATCGACAATATTAATCAGTACGGTAACACGGAGGGATTTCTTAAGATGTTTGAAGTTTATAATATGAGATTGTCCGAAAATGATATTGAAACCTTAAAAAAGCGCAATGACTTTCTCCATGGCCGAATTCCATCTGTGTCAGGTGCTGTTGAAGAAAATCGGGAACTTATAATGGTGTTATTACGACTACATTTATTATTATCGGCTCTGATAATGCGGATGGGGGGCTACCTCGGTTATTACTCGAATAATGTTCGTTGGAAATACCCAGAATTGAGTGATGAACCGGTTTTTCGTGCTTTCAATGAAGACAGTGATCTCTACTACCCACCTCGTTAAGATATTATAAAAATATTAATAAATTAACATCTTAATATTAGATCAATGCTTGGTGGCATAAATTACTTCTCTAATCACGGAAGTAATGGAACGTTTGATCTCATAGAAGATATTGCGGCTTACTTTTTTGGTATAAATGCTCACGTCAGGTCTAATGGGATTATTAGTTTGTTTAAGTGTCATTCAAAAGATGTGGATTCTTCAAAGTTTCTATATCGTTATACCATAACACTAGATATCAATGACCCTAATCTAATTAGAATGCTCAAGAAATGATGGAGAAGAATTCGTATCTTAGAGTTACAAAAATCTGTTTACTAGATAGTTACATACTCTTGTATTTTAACACATACGATATTGCCTAAAACGGATCAAGAGATATTTTATCTGTTTTGCAGTTTAATATAGCCCCAAGAGACCACTACCTACCCTCTAAAACTGCTGATATTTCCCATTCTTATTGAAACTCAACACTAGAAAACCGCCCTGGTTACGTAATTAAAATCCATAGCAGTTGGAAACTAGATATTTAGTTATACCTTAGCAAGGTCTAAGAATCAGGGAACGGATATACTTCTTATATTTTATCAACCGGCAGATTAAACCAGTTTTCTCATTAAAACTATTACATGATCCCCTTTATTGAATTGTCCCTTTTCAGAATAAAACCGCTGTATGTATTTTCCGTCTTTCTGTTTCTATCGCTCAATATATTCGGGCAGGAAGGTAAAGTAGACAGTAGCGGGATGGTTACGTTGCGCATTGATCCGCAAAGCGCGCGCGGCGCTAATGTATCGCAGTTTTTTGACGAGGTGAAATTTATACCGCTTGAAACGACCAAAGAAAGCTTGTTTGGAAGCATTTACGACTTAAGAATTGTGAAAAATCAATTCATCCTTTTTGACCAGGACACAAAAGCTGTTTTAATATTTGGGAGAGACGGCAAGTTTAAAGGAAAAATAGATGCAAGTAAGATACCCAAAGATGATGCTGATAAAAGTAAAACGGTAGTATATGGATATCAGATAGTGGAGGAAAATCAGGATAGCGTAATTTCTATTTTCTCTGGTAAATATTATTTCTATTTCGACCTAAATGGCAGGCACATCAAAAAAGTGCTGCGTAAAGACGCTGGCATCAATCGAGAATTTGCTTTTGCTGATAAAGAAACAACAGTAAGGCCATTTTTCATTGAGAAAAAAGGAAAAGACAGTACCTATTACGAGCTTGCAATACTCAAAAAGAATAAAGATACAGTCGGCTATTTTCCATTTTCAATTAAACGGTACCAAACTGACGATTTTTGGGACAGCGCCAAATTTTATGACTATGGCGCTAAAAACGAAATGTTCTTTATATATCTCTACAGTTCTAATATCTATAAGATCACTCCCTCTAAGCTTTCATTGGCCTACCGGATAAT
>DASWTL010000149.1:0-4683 GCA_036402155.1 Sphingobacteriaceae bacterium
TCCGCTGAGCCTTAATGCCATACTTCAGCAGCTGCGATTGCGTACCCTCACCGCAATCAATCAGGAAGATTTTCTCGTTTATATTTAATATCTGGGCAGAGGGATTTCTATTGAATATTGGAGTTGCAGAACTACTTCCCAGAATAGTGAGCTCAAACTTCATGATAAGTCATCACGAAGTTATCTAACCTCCCTCTTTAATTCTTTCTCGATCTCTTCCATAAAAACAAGATCGATGGCTTCTTCAACAGAGGGAACAATGGTAAGAACGCTTTCAAGTTGTGAAATTGTTACTAACCGCATAATGTTATCATTAATTCCTGTGATAATAAAAGTGCCTTCTGCATTCTTGCAAATACGATGACCTACTAAAAGACTGCCTAAACCAGATGAGTCTGAATATTTTACTAAAGAAAGATCCAGGATAATGTTACGCTGCCCTTCTGTATTGGTTAAAATGAACTCAGATTTTAACTGGGGAGAGATTAAGCTGTTTAGTTTTGATTCGTTTAATTTAATCAAAACGTACTTTTCATGCTTATCGACTGTAAATTTCATGTTAGCTGCACTTAGTTAATGAATAACTGATTCTATACAATATTATTAAAAAAAATTGGATCAACCTAGACGATTAAGACTTTCTAGAATATTTCGTTCAACACGATCCAAAATTGAGGCATCATCACTTTTGTGAAACTTATCTCCGGTAATATGCTCATAAAGCTCAATATAACGATCAGAAATCGATTTAACGAGGTCAGGAGACATTTCAGGTATGGTTTGATCCTCTTTACCCTGAAAACCATTTTCAATCAACCAGCGGCGTACAAACTCTTTTGACAGCTGCCTCTGAGGCTTTCCTTCTTTTTGCAGATCCTCATAACCTTCTTTATAAAAATACCGGGAAGAATCGGGGGTATGAATTTCATCTATTAAATGGATCCGGTTATCTGCTTTTCCGAATTCATACTTGGTATCAACCAGGATCAGTCCCCGCTCTGCAGCTATTTCAGTTCCACGTTGATACAAAGCCCTGGTGTATTGTTCTAATTGGTTATAGTCATCTTCAGATACAATTCCCTGTTTCAGTATTTGTTCCCTTGAAATATCCTCATCATGACCTACTGACGCTTTGGTTGTTGGGGTAATAATAGGTTCGGGAAGTTTATCATTTTCACTTAATCCATCCGGTAAGCTAACCCCGCAAATCGTTCTTCTTCCTGCATTGTATTCTCTCCAGGCATGCCCGGCAAGATATCCCCTGATCACCATTTCCACTTTGAACGGCTCGCAAATCTTTCCAATGGTAACCGAAGGATCCGGAACATCCAATACCCAATTTGGAACAATATCCTGCGTAGCCAGAAGAAACTTTGCGGCAATCTGGTTTAACACCTGGCCTTTGTAAGGAATAGGCTCGGGCAATACCACATCAAAGGCTGAAATACGGTCGGTTACAACCATCACCAGTTTATTACCTACAGTATATACATCCCGGACTTTGCCTTTATAAAACGTCGTTTGTCCCGGTAAATGAAAATGTGTTTCTTTAATTGCAGACATATAAAGTTAGATTGAGAGATTTGAGAATAGAGATCTGAGACTTCCTATCCTCCTCACTAAATTAAAGGCTAAATTGAAAAAATTATCTTAATTTGTATGTTATTTTTTTCCAACTTCCAACTTCCAACTTCCAACTTCCAACTTCCAACTACTTCTGAATATCCCCGTACGCCTCAAGAATTCGTCTGACCAACTTATGTCTTACTACGTCCTCCCCGCTCAGGTAAATAATATCAATGCCTTTAATATCCGGAAGAATGCGTAACGCCGTTTGCAGACCTGACTGCTGTCTTCTGGGAAGATCGATCTGCGTGATATCTCCCGTTACAATAAATTTTGCAGACGGTCCCATCCGGGTTAAAAACATTTTAAGCTGCATATCTGTGGCATTCTGGGCTTCATCAAGAATTACGAAACAATTATCTAAGGTACGACCACGCATAAATGCCAGGGGAGCGATCTCAATAGTACGGTTCTCAAGGTAAACTTTTAACTTTTCAGGTGGGATCATATCGTCCAGCGCATCATACAACGGGCGCAGGTAAGGATCAATTTTCTCCTTCATATCACCCGGTAAAAAGCCCAGATTTTCACCCGCTTCAACTGCAGGACGGGTTAATATAATTCGCTTTATCTCCTTGTTTTTCAGCGCCCTAACAGCCAAAGCTACTGCAGTATATGTTTTTCCGGTACCTGCAGGTCCAATGGCAAGAATAATATCATTTTTATTAATACTTTCAACCATCCGGCGCTGATTGGCAGTACGTGCTTTTACAACTATACCATTGGGGCCAAATACGATCGGTTCAGAACCGCTTCCGGTTTTCTCACTACCAGGTTCAGCTTCAGTAGCAACAACCTTTGCTCCCAGAATACGCTCAAGGTCGTTACTGGACAGGCTCTGAAATTTATCTGCATGAACCAGCAGCTCCTGAAATTTATTATTAAAATGCTGGAGCTCCGCCTCATCGCCTAAAACTTTAACCTCATTCCCCCTTGCAACGATTTTAATTTTAGGGAATTGTTTTTTTATAGTTTCGAAATATTCATTATTAGGACCCCAAACAACTACGGGGTTTACGTTTTCAATTGCCAGTTTTAGTTCGTTCAAGATGTATATTTTTTAATCTGGTTTAGTTTATGCAATAAAAAATTTAATATTTGTAGCGGCTTATCGCTATCGCAACAATACTAATAAATATTCACATTTTAATGGCAATAATCACTTTAACAACCGATCTTGGTTATAAAGATTTTTATCAGGCTGCTCTTAAAGGGAGCATTTTAAGCCAGTTGCCAAATGCTACAATCATTGATATCAGTCATCATATTTCAGCTTTTAATATTCAACAGGCTGCATTTGTTTTAAAGAACTCATTTCATTACTTCCCAAAGCAAACAGTTCACCTGATTGGCATAGATTCTGTATACAATGAAAATACGCGTTATTTAGCATTAAAGTATCAGGACCACTATTTTGTTGGCTCCGATAACGGAATTTTTTCATTATTATTTGATAATACTCCGGATGAGATAGTGGAACTTAATATTATGCAGGATCTAAAGTACCTGCACTTCCCTCTTTCCGATATCTTTTGCAAAGCTGCCTGCCATTTAGCTGACGGTGGAAACATCATGGATATTGGTATTCCTGTAAAAAGCCTTGAACAGCGCATGACCCTGCAGCCGGTTATAGAAAATGACCTCATCCGTGGAAGCGTAATCTATATTGATTCCTTTCAGAACGTTATTACCAATATTACAAAAGACCTGTTTACCAAGTTTCAAAGGAACAGAAAGTTTACGCTTTACTTCAGAAAAAATGAATCTATTTCACAGTTAAGCTGGCATTATAATGAAGTTCCTGAAGGAGAAAAACTTTGTTTGTTCGGCATAAGTAATCACCTTGAAATTGCAATTAATAAAGGCAATGCAAGCGGATTACTGGGTTTGCATATCAATGATATCATCCGTATAGAATTCCATTCATGATCACCAGAATAGTTAAAATGACCTTCGACGCAGGCAAACCGTCGGCATTTGAGGATACCTTTTATAAGATGCAACCCGCAATTCGAAACTTTGAAGGCTGTTTAGGTGTAGAACTTCTTAAAGACATCAATAATCCATCTGTTTATTTCACCATTAGCCGCTGGGAATCATCTGATGCTCTTGAAAATTACCGGGCTTCAGAATTCTTTAAATCTACCTGGACTAAGGTTAAGCCTATGTTTATTGAAAGGGCCCAGGCCTGGACTTTAGAATATGTAAATAAGGAACCTAGGTAAAAATTACCTTGAACTGATGTTTGCATCGCTGATAGATTAATATTAAAACCTAATTTTGCAGCTGCCGTACTTGCGGCTTTTTTAAATGGCACGACAAAGACTGAATAGTGGTAATGCGCAAGCTGAAGATTTGCCAAAAGCAAAGATCAATAAACAAAGCATTCAGAAAGTTTTTCAATTACTGAGTTATCTGAGGCCATACCGGCTGAAATTTTTCCTGGGTTTTATATGCCTGATTTTATCCAGTTTAAGCTCCTTCTTTTTCCCGCTGTTAATCGGCAGGTTAATTGATACGGGAAGCAAGGGGATCCAAACTCCAGGCATGGGAAATATGGTACCTAATGAAATGATGGATTTCATACCAAGGGATATCAATACCGTTGCACTTACTCTTTTGGGCATTCTTTTCGTGTCTTCCATATTTTCTTTCTTCAGGATAAACTGGTTTGTGGAAGTGGCAGAGAAAGGATTAGCAGATATCAGAAGGGATACTTACTTCAAACTGATCACGCTGCCCATGAACTTTTTCTCACAACGCCGTGTGGGAGAATTGAACAGCCGTCTTTCTGCTGATCTTTCACAGATACAGGATGCAATAACCACTACCAGCGCCGAAATGATTCGCCAGATCATTCTACTGATCGGAGGTATCATCTGCCTGGCATTTGTTTCAGGAAAACTAACCCTGCTCCTCTTAGCCATTCTACCCTTTTTAATTGCTGTGGCAATCGTTTTCGGACGTTTTATAAGAAAACTATCCCGCTCAGCACAGGATAAGCTGGCAGAATCAAACACGGTTGTTGAAGAGACTCTTCAGGGAATTTCAAATGTA
>DASWTL010000150.1:0-12921 GCA_036402155.1 Sphingobacteriaceae bacterium
ATGCACATGAAATTCCTTTTATTGATGAAAGTTTCGACCTGATCATTGCCCAGGCTGTGCTTGAGCATGTACTGGATCCTTTTTTATGTGTGAACGAAATGTACAGGGTGCTTAAACCTGATGGCCTGATCTATGCCGAAACACCATTTATGCAACAGGTGCATGGCGGCAAATATGATTTTCTAAGATTCACACACCTGGGACACCGGCGCATGTTCAGAAAGTTTAATGAAATTAATAGCGGGGTGATTGCCGGTGCAGGATCGGCATTGGCATGGTCATTCAAATATTTCCTGACAAGTTTTGCCAACAATAAGAAGATTGACCGTATTTTAAGTTATGGTGGAACTTTCCTGTTCTTCTGGCTTAAATACTTTGATGTTATTTTAAACAAAACCAAAGGTACTATTGATGCGGCTAGCGGGTTTTATTTTTTAGGCAGAAAAGAAAACGGGTATTTATTAAGCGACAAAGAACTGCTTTCATCTTATAGAGGGTTCCGGTATTCTGCAGAAGAATAACCCGCTTTTTTAAAAACTGGCAACATCTGGCAGGAAGGGAAACCAGACTGTGTTCAACACCGGTTATTGGTGTAATGGGTCATCCTTTAATTTTAAGGATAACAGGATGTAAAAGATTAAATATTCTGGTCGGCAGCACCAGTTTTAATATCAGGATCCAGTTGTGTATTTGATAAATAACCTGAAAATCCCGGGCTATATAATTATTAAATCCACGTTTAATAATTTCCTGATTAAAGGGAATATGTTCACAAATAGCTTCCAGCTGATTTAACGGATTCAATACCGTTTTATAACGCAAATCCTTAATTGCGTTATAATTGTATACACCAACACCACCAAAGGCAGAAATAACTTGATAAAGGGGCGATCTCTTTATATTTTTATTAATAGATTTAAATGTTCTGGCTAAGGACTCAGGTGAATGGCTAAATTCATTCACCAAAGGATATTCCCACACCGCAAATATGTCATAATAAATTTCGGACAGGCCAATAGGAGTTTTCTTTATACTGACGCCATTTGAAAAAACTGCGCCGGTCTTATCATCAAATGAGTTTATTACATTAATTAACCCTGTTAGGGAAATTTCTATTACGTCAATATCTATAACAATAACCAGGTCAATTGGGTGGTCAACTTGACTGATGTAATCCAGGTACAGGTTCCTGTAAGAAACCATTTTATCAATGCGCTGATAGCTTGTATATGGGTTTAATATCAGGTCACTTTTATCAGGAATTGTTTTAGTCCCGGAATCAGTTGTTATGATAGTAACATTTTCATGATTAACTTTCCATTGATTTAACAGCTCTTTGGTTCCATCTATACTATCATTTTCAACAACAACCACTTGCGACCATAAAATCCCTGTACGCAGCTTCTCAATTAAAGGGATATTAGTCTTCAATGAATCTTCACAATCTCTTGCGAGGGCGGCAAATATGATGTTCTTGTTAATCATTCATTTCAAATAAACTGTATCGGCCTGACCCATTATAAAATCTAACAGCCCGGCAATTGGTGCTGACTGGTGCACCCGGCGCCAACCTCTTCTGTCATAAATACAAGCATACACCCTTTTCAATTTGTTATGAAAATAGGGATAACCTATATAGTATATTAAATAGCGGCTAATTAAGTATTGTACCAGCTCTTGCAAGATGTATTATAACGATATATTTTCAGGACATCCTGACATTGCTTTCAAATTTTCCCGCAAAAATAGAAGATTATTTACCTTTGAAAAGAATATGCTTTATTTACCTTTAGGGCTGCCCATTTATAATTTATCCGGATTGGTTCCTTGTTAGGATCTAACATTATGTTGATTTTTCCAATACTCTATATATCAGCTTTCTTATCTGCCCTGAAAGATATTTTTCAAAAAAATCCATCACGCGGATTGTTCTTTATAATATTCGGGATATCGATATACAACACCACGCTTTCTATACTGCACAGCGCGGGGTTTAAATCATACATTTCTTATTTACAGCCATTTAAAGAAGTGATCATTCTTTCAATGCTGGGGGTGATCTTATGGAATTTGAAGGACAGGGTGCGCTTCCATTTGATAGATTATTGCATTGGGGGATATTTTATTTATACGTTGCTGTATGTTCTCATACCTGTGGGTGAATTCGGTTTTGTGGACCGCCTGCTGGCGTTTAAAAGTTCATCGTTTTTTTGCCTTATTTACTTAGTGGGCAGGCTCATGGATCCGCGCTCTATCCGGGTAAATAAATATTTTCATTTTATCCTGGTTGTTGCCATAGCTGCAGCGGTACTGGTGCTTTATGAGGTGGCAACAAACCGGCATTTTCAGTCATCAACCGGGTACTCTGAATATGTTTCCGACTATTTTGGCCAGGAACCTGAAGGAAATTATGGATTGACCTGGACATTTGAAAGGGCAGAAAGCGGCCATAAACGTTTTGCCAGTTTCTTTTCAGACCCTTTGGAACATGCATCGGCCACCCTGCTGTCAATTTCTGTGATTGCCGGATTATTCACACAAAAAAACAATGTATTTAAGCCTGGCAAGCTGGGGATCATAGCGCTGGCCGCCACATTAATCTCTGTAACATTCGCCATTTCGCGATCATCCATGGCCAGTTACTTAATAATAATCTATTCTTATGCGATCATTACCCGCAAGAAATACATTTTACAGATCTGTCATGCTTTCATTGTTCTATGTATTTTATATGTAGGCATTTTGTTGGCAAATACAGATATCTATGATTTTATCATATCTACTATTATGCTACGGGATGAATCAGGGCTTGGACACGTGATGGCCTGGCTTGTGGGATTGGAGGCGATAGTCAGCAACCCGCTCGGTTTAGGACTGGGGGCCTCAGGACGTGTTGCAGCCAGCCTGGGAACTACTATCGGCGGGGAAAACCAATTTATCGTACTGGGGGTACAGGTAGGCATCATAGCCGTGCTGCTATATATAATTACCCATCTTGCTATTATCTTTTATTCTTTCAAATGGTTTCCATACCTGGAGGGGAAAGAAAGAATGGTAGCGTTAAGTATATTTCTTTTAAAAGTGGGGATCACTCTCCCTCTTATTACTGCAAACCTCGATTCCTATTCCTATATCACGTATATAAATTGGTTCCTTTCAGGATTATTTGTGAATATGATCATGCGAAAGCTTCCGGATATACCACCCGGGTCAGAAGTTGTGGGCGGTAAATGATTTGACCATTCCCATGAACATTTCCTTATACATCCTACTATCAGGAAACATCCACTTAAATTCCCGGAAAGATAAGAGCCTGATTTCATCCACGTATTGACGGGCATCCTGCTTATCCCATTTTTTCAGTCTGCTAAGCCGGGTCCTGGTGAGTATGGTATATTTTAAAGATGCAGGCAGCGGATCAAAAAAGGGCAGCACATAATGAGGCTCAACCGGAAAATATTTATTAGGTGTTTGAACAAAATGATATTTGCCAACCCGGAGGACCTCGGCAGCCATGGCTTTCTGATTATCTATAGTATAAAGATGCTCAATTACCGAATTCGAGAACGCAACATCAAACTCCTGATCACCAATAGAATCCAGCCTGGTGGCATCTCCGGCCTGGCTTTTAAAATTTGATGAGCTTACCGGAAGTTTTTCCAGGTTCAGGATAGTAATCTGATAATCCGGGTCATTGCCATAACCACGATTCGTCCAAAATGATTCGAGCCCCCCAACATCCAGTATCTTTACAGGCTTTGGAAGCTGTTCAAGCTTTTCCCTTAAAAATTCGAATCGTTTATTCCTGAACCTGTTGCCCCATGATTGTGGCTTATCAGAAGAATCAAATAAATCTCTTATAGACATTTTTCGGCTGTCAGTGATGAATGGGCTGGCTTACAGATAGCAAGCAAAATCCCAAAGGTATAAGTTAATGCTCAAACTATTCATGTGTTTAATACATTTCTTGGGTAAAGATTATATTTGCGCACTATGGCCAAAAAACTCGTCGTCGGAATTGATATCAGAGATTTAAAAATTGCCAAAACAGGTGCCAAAACTTATCTGGAAGAAATAGTAAATGAGTTTAAGCTCAATAACCATGGTTGTGAGATCAGGTTTCTTGATACGCCGTTCGTGGTATATACCGGCCGAAATAAATTCTTAAAGCTGATTGAACATATACGCTTTTTTTTCTGGAAGCAACTGGTGTTGCCCATACTGGCGTATGCCAACAAATGCGATGTTTTATTCTGCACAGATTATTTCGTACCGTATATCCAGCTGGGGTATAAACCAATACCCATGTTCTATGATGCGTTTTTCTATGAATTTAGTGAACAATGTAACCCACTGTGGTTAAAGATGTTTAACACGCTGGGAATTGCCGCAGCAAAACGGGCTCCTTATGTGATCACATTGTCCGAATATTCCAAACACCGTCTGGTTTATTTTACTGATCTTGACCCTGACAAGATCATTCCGATTCATCTTGCACCAAAAAAGACAGCAGCAAAAGAAACAGATACTGGTTTCAGACCTGCATTCAAAATAACAACCCCTAAATTTATTCTGCATGTGGGCGTACTTGAGAAACGAAAAAACCTGATCAGACTTGTAGAAGCATTTAAACAAATCCGCGATTGCGGGCACACCGATTATTCCCTTGTACTGGTAGGCCAGCCCAGTTCAAAAGATGAATTGGACGACTCACCAGAGATCAGGGCAACTATAGAGCGGGAACAACTACAGGATTTTGTAATGATGCATGGTTACGCAACTGATGATGAACTCGCCTACTTTTATACTCACGCTTCTTTGTATGTATTCCCATCTTTGAATGAAGGTTTTGGCCTCCCTGTGCTGGAAGCTTTTCATCATAAATTACCTGTTCTGGTGGCCAATAATACCTCGTTGCCTGAAGTGGGTGGGGATGCGGTCCTAACGTTCGACCCGTTCAACGTGGAGGACATTGCAGATAAAATAAAGCAGGTTATAGCATGTCCCGAACTTCAAAAAAGAATGTCAGAATCAGGGTTTGAACGGCTCAAGCAATTCTCGTGGGAACAAAATGCCGTCGAATTAGTTAAAATTTTTACCAGTGCTGTCATTAAAAAATAGCACTTTTGAAAACTTTTAATCAACTGGAGCGTATTAAGCAGATGCATGCTACTAGTATAAATTAATTTAGTGAAGAAAGCTTTAATTTGCGGGGTTTCCGGCCAGGATGGTTCATACCTCGCTCAATATTTACTTGAAAGAGACTATATTATTTATGGTGCCTCCCGGGATGCGCAGGCTTCGGCGTTCAGCAACCTTAAAAAACTAGGCATTAAAGATAAGATAAACCTTATCTCATTGAATACCAATGATTTTATCAATACGCTTGAGTGCATAACCAAAATTAAGCCTGACGAGATCTATAACCTTGCCGGCCAGAGCTCTGTGCGGTTATCGTTCCATCAGCCGCATGAAACCTACGAAAGCATCAGTACCGGTAATTTAAATCTTTTAGAGGCAGTCAGGTTTAGCAACCTGCCTATTAAGATATATAATGCCGGGTCAAGTGAGTGTTTCGGCGACAGCTTAATACCTTCCAATGAAAGCACTATATTTCATCCACGTAGTCCATACGCCATTGCAAAAGCAGCTGCTTTCTGGCAAATAGATAATTACAGGGAAGCCTACAATATTTTTGCCTGTACCGGTATACTTTTTAACCATGAATCGCCATTAAGGCCTGACCACTTTGTAACCAAGAAGATCGTTGCGGCTGCCTGCAGAATTTACAACGATAAAAGTAAAAAACTAAGCTTGGGAAATATTAATATCGAGCGGGATTGGGGATGGGCCCCCGAATATGTTGAAGCAATGTGGTTGATGATGCAGCAGGATACCCCCCAGGATTATATTATCGCAACCGGCAAAAGTCATACGCTAAAAGAGTTTATAAACCGCACTTTCAATAGTTTAGATCTGGATTGGGAGGAACATGTATTGATAGATGAAGTTTTGAGACGTCCAACAGATCTTCAAATCGGGCGTGCCGATCCATCAAAAGCAAACCGCGAATTGAACTGGAAAGCCAAATATGATTTGAACATGATTATTGAGCGAATGATAGAAGATGAATTGAGCCAGATAGACCATAGCCTGGCAAATGTTAATAAAACATTAAGTATTCATTAATCAGATCAGGTTCAAAGTTAATGTCGTCCTGCCCTGGCTGGCATATTCCCTTTTCAATGCTGCATTCATTTGATTTTTTCTCCAAAAAATTCTATAAAATAGTATAGTTTTGGAATATTCCATGAAATCAGGAACCTCGTTTCTTCAGAGATTTAAATTTATCATAAACCGCTTTCCATCAGAATGGAAAACTGCCGATATTGTTACAACCCTGTTTCGGCTATCTTTTTTTTTCATTCGGGGAGGTTACGAACGCTTGTTCTTTAAAAAGTCGAGCGGATGGGTGATGGTCGGGAAAGGCGCTTCCATACGGTATGCCCGTCATTTATCTGTGGGCAGGGATTTTATTGTAGAGGATTATGCAGAAGTCAATTGCATGACTTACAGGGGAATAGTTGCCGGCGACCGCGTGACCATAGGCAAGCACGCACTTATCCGTCCAACTAATATTTACGGATCAGCCATTGGCGAAGGCCTTAAAATCGGGAATAATTCAAGCATTGGCCCTTACTCTTATATCGGGTGTTCAGGATACATTGAGATCGGTGATAATGTAATGATGTCTCCGCGTGTAAGTATTTATGCCGAAAATCATTTGTTCGACAATCCGGAACTAACTATTAAAGAACAGGGTGTTAAACGGGAATTCGTAAAGATTGAGGATGATTGCTGGATCGCTTCCAATACGATTATACTGGCCGGAGTAACCATTGGCCGGGGCAGTGTAATAGCAGCAGGCAGTGTAGTTACAAAAGATATCCCTCCGTATAGTATTGTGGGCGGAGTACCTGCAAAAGTTATACGGAACCGCAAATGACCGCTTACATCAGATTAATAATATGTGTGGCATAATCGGCTTTATATCTAAAAATGAGGGATATAATTCCATACAATTAGCTGAGTCGCTTAAAAATGGTTTAGAAAAAATGGAATACCGTGGGCCTGACCACCTGGGCACATGGAACGATAACCAGGTTTATCTCGGGCATCGCCGTTTATCGATCATTGATCTTTCATCCGATGGCAATCAGCCCTTTTCCTATCAGTCAGATCGGTATATCCTTGTGTTTAATGGCGAGATCTATAATTACCTGGAGCTAAAAAAGAAACTTGTAAACTTAGGATACTCTTTTCACACCCAAACGGACACTGAGGTTATCATAGCAAGTTACATTCATTTCGGAAACGACTTTTGCAGGGAATTGAGGGGAATGTTCGCATTTGTATTGTATGACAGGGAGGAAAGAAAAGTAGTATTTGGCCGCGACCGTTTGGGGAAAAAGCCTCTTTTTATCCTGGAAAATGATGACCTGATCTTTTTCTCATCCGAAATAAAGTTCTTTCATACATTTCAGGGCATAGACCTGCAGATTGACGAAAATAGCTTATTGGATTTTCTTTCGCTGCAATATATACCGGCACCGCAAACAATCTATAAAGGTGTAAGGCAATTGAAACCTGCTGAAATTTTCACGTGGGATCTAACCAGTAAGACAGCGCACACGCACACTTTTTGGAATATGTTCGATTTTGCAGGACATGCACAAAAGGAACCGGAGTTAGATGAAATTGAGGAGCTTCTTGAAAAAAGTATCAGGTACCGGCTTATTGCTAATGTTGACATCGGGCTATTGCTTAGCGGTGGTATTGATTCATCTTTGCTGGCAGGCTATATGCAACAGCTGGCAGGAAACAAGGTAAAAGCATTCAATGTTGGGTTCAACAATAAAGCATTGGATGAATCAGGGTATGCAAAAAAAGTAGCAGGTTCACTGGATATGGATCTGATCACACTGAATCTGGAGGATATCAATTGTGACAATTTTATTCAATCGATATTTCATGCAGATCAACCTTTGGGCGACTCGGCAATCATCCCAACCTATTTAATAGCAAAAGCAATTGGCAAACATGTCAAAGTAGTGTTATCCGGGGAGGGGGCAGATGAGCTTTTCCATGGTTATGATCATTATAAATATGAAAAATATTATTACAGCCTGGGCAAGGCCGCTTTCAAAGGCTCTGAATGGGCGGCTTCGATCATTTCCAGGCTTGGAATTCCGCAGGCAATTAAATTAAGCAAGAAGCTTGAAAGTATTAACTCATTCTCCAAAGACCCGGGCACAGCACGCTGGACATCTATTTTAAGCCCGGTCCTGGCAAGCGCTTATATGCAGACTATACCTGCCCGGTCCGGGAACTGGGATATAAAATTTAATTCCTATTTGCATCAGTTTCATAAGAACGCAGGTATGCTCGAATCCAGCCTCATGCTGGACCTGATGACCTGGCTGCCGGATGATTTGCTGGTTAAAACAGACCGCATGATGATGGCTCATAGTGTAGAAGCCCGAACTCCCTTTCTTGATCATGAACTGGTAGAAAGAATAGTATCATCATCCGGGCAATTTAATGTTTCAAATTTTCAGAATAAAAACTACCTCAGAAAGTTATTGCTTAAAAAACTTCCGCATACCTCAGCCACACTTATCTCAAAACGTCCGAAACAGGGTTTCGAGACCCCGAAAATAAAATGGATGACCGATAATCTTTCAGAAATAGCCAATCACTTGTTTTCGGCAGATAACCTAAAAGAAAATCCTTATCTGAGACCTGATAAAATTCAGGCGCTTTGGGAGGATTTAAAACATAAAAGACCCGGCACTAATTATCGTCTGGCCTGGAATGTCTTCTGTTTCCTGGAATGGTACAGACAACATGAAAATAAATTTGGATTATGAGCAACAACATCCTGCTGATCGGCCATAGCGGTGATATGTATGGAGCAAGTCGCTCGCTTGTGAAACTTGCTGCAATTTTAAACCAGGAGTATAACGTATTTATTCTACTTCCTGAAAAGGGCGAGATCTATTCAAAATTAGCTGCATTTATTTCAGAAGAGCATATTTTCATTCATGAGGGTATGTACATATTTACGCGTAAATCATTTAAACTCCGGTTTATTTTACCTACCGGCGTAAAGTTTATTAAAACATTGCTTGCCATAAAAAAAATTATTCGCACTAAAAATATAGGCATTATACATACCAATTCGGGAGTAGCCCCGGCAGGCGCGCTGGCTGCAAAACTCCGGGGAATAAAACATATATGGCATATAAGGGAGTGGTTTGGTGATTTCAGGCAATTCTGGCCTTTGTACAGAACATATATGTTAAACTTATCTGACCGGATCATTTGTGTTTCCAAAACGATTGCCACACAATTTCCGGCTGGTAATAAGGTGGTTCCGATTTATAATGGTTTTGAAGTTCCGGCCATTGGACCAAAACCTGATCTTCCGGCAGAACTTATTCAGAAGCTTGAACCAGCCGATCTGGTATTGGGTTGTACTTCAAGGATTCGGTTGATCCGGAAGGGTCAGGAATATCTGATCGAAGCAATTGGTATGCTCAGCCGAAAAACGGGTAAAAACATCCAACTCATATTGATCGGTGATTATGTACCGGGATATGAGTGGCAAAAAGAAACACTGGCCGCACTGATAAAAAATTACGGACTGGAGCAAAATGTTCATTTCCTTGGGCATTTAGAGAACCCGCTCCCGTTTTATCCTTATTTTGATGTTTTCGTATTGCCATCCGGTGAACCAGAACCTTTTGGCGGGGTGATCATGGAAGCAATGAGCCTGGCACTTCCGGTAATAGGTTCAAATGCCGGCGGGACAACAGAACAGATAGATAATGGCGTAAATGGATATCTTTTTGAAAACCAGAACCCCGCTGACCTGGCTGATAAAATTGAGCTTTTCCTTAATGACAAATCCAAAATTGTGGAATTCGGCCAAAGGTCAAAAGAGCGCATTGAAGAACATTTTAGCTTGAATTTACATAAGGCCCGGATTTTGAAATTGTATAATGAGTTGATTTAAACACAGTTACAAAGTAAATGGGCTTGCAACAAAATCTGCTGCGGTGTTGTTATGGAGATCTTAACGGCCCACCTAATCACTGAAGTAAGCACTGTATAGATGCATTCAAATAATTTCAATACTTTTGCCTCACAAAAATCCGGTGAACATGGTCATTGTGGAGGTAAAGGTGAATAATTTCCTATTATCATTTCCACATTGATTGATACGTTGTATAAATGAAATTATCCATAATCGGAACCCGCGGTTATCCCTATGTTTATGGCGGTTTTGAAACATTTACCAAAGAGTTGAGTGAACGGCTCGTAAAACAGCATATTGAGGTTCATATTTATTGCCAAAAAGATCTTTTCAATGAAAGGCCTAAACAGGTTAATGGAATTTATCTTCATTACATTCCAACTGTTAAGCAAAAATCTTTAAACCAGCTGCTGCATTCATTCCTGTCAATCATCCATGCAAGTTTCAGCAAAACTGATGTCATCCTGGTACTGAACCTTGCAGCCGGCCCAATGGGCTGGATTCCAAAAATTACCGGAAAAAAGACCATGATCAATGTAGATGGACTGGAATGGCTAAGGCCTAAGTGGAAAGGAATAGGGGCAAAATACTTTTATTTCGGGGCCTGGGCGGCAACAAAAGTTTACGACAAGATTATTACGGATGCAGAGGCAATGAAGCAGGTTTATCTGGAAGAATTTAATGCCCCATCTTCTGTAATTGCCTACGGTGCCCCTGCTTACAAAAAAGCTGATGCAGCTTTGATACAAGCATTTGGTCTGAATAAAGAAGAGTATTACCTGATTGTGGGACGCCTTATACCAGACAATAACGCGGATTTGATTATTAAAGGGTTCCTGGCATCTTCGTCATCAAAAAAACTAGTAGTAGTCGGGGATGTTCCGTACAAGGACCATTATGCCCAGAATCTTAAAAAACTCGCCAATGATAAACTAATTTTCACAGGCTATGTTAGAGATCAAAATGTGCTAATGTCGCTATACCAGCATTGTTTTGTCTATTTACATGGCCATCAATTTGGGGGTACAAATCCGGCCATGTTAAAGGCTATGTCAAACCAATGTGCTATACTTGCCCTCGACACTCCATTTAACCAGGAGATGTTGAACAATGGGGAATTTGGAATGTTTTTTCAACATAGCAGTGCTGCATTAGCAGAAAAGATGCAAAAAATAGAGTCTGACCATGATCAACTTACCAGGTTAAGGGCACATGTACAAAACGGATTGAACCAAAAATATAATTGGGACGCCATAACTAATCAATACATTTCAGAATTTACCAAGTTAATGACACCTGATCTATGAACCAGAGGCATTTAAAATATAAAACGGTTCGTTGTCTGATTGATACCCCTATCATATTTATCGCCCTTTCCATTGCTTACCACTATTATCCACAACCAGAACACATAGATCCGAAAAAATCTTTCACTTCCATTCTATTTCTGTTTTCGGTGGTTTCATGGTATATCGCGGCTCGGTTTTCGAACCTTTACTCGGATCTCCGGTCAAAAAAATTTTCAGAAGAGATTACATATATCCTTTTTACCGTATTTCTATTTATTATCCTGCTAAGTTTTTTTCTTTTTTTCCTTCGCGAGCAGATTTATATCAGTAACGATTTTCTTTTGCTTTACATCGTTCTCCTGGTCATAATGGTCATTTCCACAAAGTACATGCTCAGGAAATACCTTCATAAAATCCTGTATACCGGAAAACTAAATGAGAATATACTTTTAATAGGCGCAACACAGGCGGCAAAAGATTTCTACGACACCATTAACAGCCATTTTTATTACGGCTATCAGTGCATTGGTTTTCTTGACAATAACGTAGAAAAATTAAATGGGTGCCCGTACCTCGGTAAAATCAGCCAGATCAACCAGGTACTGGAAGAGCAGATTGTGGATGAAGTGATCATCGCCCTGCCAAATTCGCAATATGAAGATACAAGGATCAGTATTGAGGCCTGCGACCTGTATGGAAGAAGGGTAAGAATTATCCCGGACCTATATACCTATGCATCGAGTAACATCCAGATCAATAATATCGGGATGTTGCCGGTAATTAACCTTCGCTCATTACCTCAGGATCGCGAGTTTAACAAAATTTTAAAGAGGGTTTTCGACATCCTATTTTCTTTGAGCTTTTTTCTTATACTCGGATGGTGGCTATTGCCGCTTATTGCTATTGCAATTAAACTTACTTCAAGCGGGCCGGCATTGTTTAAACAGGAAAGATGGGGGCTTAATAATAAATTGATTGTTTGCTATAAATTTAGGAGCATGTATCATAAAAGTACTGAAACTGATTCAGAAGATACATTTATCCAGACATCACCAAATGATAGCAGGGTTACTCCCTTAGGTAAATTTTTAAGAAAATGGAACCTGGATGAGCTGCCTCAGTTCTGGAATGTACTCGTGGGCAACATGTCTGTTGTTGGCCCCAGACCACACGTTACCCCATTAAATATATCATCCATACAACATGTAGACCGTTATATGCTGCGGCATCTGGTCAAGCCTGGAATTACGGGCTGGGCCCAGATTAATGGCGCCCGGGGAGAAACCTCTTCACCCGGAGCCATGCAACGTCGTGTAAATTACGACCTCTATTATATTCATAGCTGGACATTCTGGATGGATTGTCAAATCATATTACAAACTATAATTAATACTATAAAAGGTGATCAAAATGCCTATTAAATCCCAATATAAACTCTTTTTGCTTTTTAGCCTGTGTTTCATCGGTATAACCGCGGTCAAGGCCCAGGTAGTATGGGAGCAACCCAACCGGCCTGTATATGAATTTTTATCC
>DASWTL010000151.1:0-8163 GCA_036402155.1 Sphingobacteriaceae bacterium
TACCGGAAAGCCTACAGAAAAAAATCTATCGGGAACTGTTTCCCGGTTTGAAGATATAAGTGAGATACTAAAGGTTCTCGAATTAACAGGATTAGTACACTTTAAAGTCGATGGAAGGAGAGTTGTCGTTATGCCGTAATATTTACTATCACCCACCTTTGATATTGGCAATAAAAAGCCAGGGATGTTTGCTCCACCCCTGACCTAATAAGTTAAGCCTAATCATTACTACCAAAGCAATCATTTAATAAACTTAACACCCAAAAGTATGAATTTTTATACTATGTTCTTATGTACGCGGTCTCACCGTATTGTTTTAAAGAAAAAGCTGCTGATAATGAAACTAACGACTGTTTTATTGATGGCTACCTTCCTGCAAGTCAGTGCTTCGGGATATGCTCAGATTACGCTGTTAAAGAAAAATGTTTCTCTCGAAGAGGTGTTTAAAGAAATAAAAGCGCAAACGAAATATCATATCCTATATAGCCCGCAGGCTCTGGAAAAAGCCCATCTGGTTAATATATCGGTTCAGAACGGATCGGTTGAGGAGGTGCTGAAACAGAGCTTCCAGAACCAGCCTTTAACATATGCCATACAGAATTTGACTATTGTTGTCAGAGAAAAGCGACAGCCGGGTAATACATTTTTACAAGCCGTTCCCGTAAGGGGAAAAGTAGTTGATGACCAGGGTGCTCCCCTTGTTGGTGTTACAGTTAAGGTTAAAGGAACCAATGTTGGAACAACCACTAATGTGTCAGGTGATTTCTCTATTAACGCACCAGATAACAGTATTCTGGTATTTACTTATTTAGGCTTTTCTGATCAGGAGATTAGTGCGACGACAATATTTCTGACCGTTGTTTTGAAAGAAAAAATCACAGATTTGGAACAGGTTGTGGTCATTGGGTATGGCACAGTAGTAAAACCCGATTTAACCGGTTCTGTAGGAATGGTGGATATAAAAGATATGGAAAATGCTCCGGTTGCTTCTTTTGAACAGGCGCTTGCTGGAAGAGTTGCAGGTGTTCAGGTTTTTTCTGAAGAGGGACAACCAGGAAGAGAAGGAATGAATATAGTGATCAGGGGCAGTGGTTCGTTAACCCAAAGTAACGCACCTTTATATGTTGTTGACGGATTTCCGATAGAGGATTTTGATGCAGGAACATTAAATACTGATGATATCGAATCCATAAATGTACTCAAGGATGCCTCTGCAACAGCTATATATGGCGCCAGAGGCGCCAATGGTGTTATTATCGTGGAAACAAAAAAAGGACAAATAGGAACACCGGTGGTTAGCTATAATGGTTCTGTGGGTTTCCAGCAGATATTGAAAAGGATGGAGGTGATGAGCCCCTACGAGTTTGTGAGATATCAGGTTGATTTGGGAAATGGAGCCAGTTATTTGTCTGGCGGCCGGACTGTCGAGGATTATAGAAATGTAGAGGGGGTTAACTGGCAGGATCAGCTGTTTCGTACCGGTAAAACTAATATACATAATATTGCTTTGAGAGGTGGAAGTCCAAGCACCCGATATTCCATATCAGCATCCATGTATGACGGTGAAGGGGTTATTATCAGTACAGGTAATAATCGCTATCAGGGAAGGTTTTCTTTAGACCATAACTTTAACAAAAAGCTGCAGGTTGGAACCAATATCAATTACAGTTCGCAGACTGGTTTTGGACGCAGGGCATCTACAGGTGCTGCATCTCACACCACGCTATTGCTATACGCTACATTGGCTTACCGCCCTGTAACCGGAAGAATAGACTATTCCCAGGACGATTTAGTAGATGATATAATTGATGATGATATTAATACATTGCAGGATTATAGAACCAATCCAATAATATCTACACAAAATGAATATAATAAAAGTATCTCTGATAATTTAATAGCAAATGGTTTTCTGAAATATGAAATTATCAAGGGGTTAACCTTTAAGACGACTGCGGGTATTAACAGTAATAGCGGACTTTCTGAGTATTTTTATAACTCCAAGACGTCCCGTGGAACCCCCGCATTGCCTACAAACGGAAGAGGTCAGTGGGGGGGGCGTACTAATTCTAAACGCATAGCTTTATCTAATGAGAATACCCTGACCTATAAGAAAAAAATCAACTCTCATAGCTTCGATATTTTGGGCGGGTTTAGTGTGCAGGAAAGCCGTACCCAATCGAATGGTTTTATTGCTACGCAGGTACCAAATGAATCGCTTGGGGTAAATGGTTTAGGAGAAGGTCTTCCATTTACAAATAGTACCCGCGCTTCTGTGTTTACCTTGCAGTCATATTTAACAAGAGCGAACTATAATTTCAATTCAAAATATTTATTTACAGCGACCTTAAGGGCTGACGGTTCATCAAAGTTCAGCAAAGAAAACAGGTGGGGTTATTTTCCATCTGCCGCGCTTGCCTGGAGAATGAATAAGGAACCTTTTATGAAAAGTCTGGACTTTGTTTCCGACTCCAAGTTGCGCTTGAGTTACGGCCTAACAGGTAATAATCGGGTGTCCGATTTTGCCACGCTGCCACTTATAGGTTATAACATTTATCACTCCTATTCTTTTGGGAATGAATTGCCAACTTCCGGAGCTCTGATCGAAAGTTTAGGAAATGCAGACCTAAAGTGGGAAACTACAAAGCAAATTGACTTAGGTTATGATTTAGGCCTGTTCAGGAACAAAGTGGAATTGACATTAGATGTATACCGTAAAACTACTGAAGATCTGCTCTTAAATGCTTCCATGCCAACACATACAGGATTCACAAGAGTTTATAAAAACATTGGAAGTGTGCAGAATCAAGGTTTAGAAGTAACACTGAATACAGTGAATATTCACAAGAAAGATTTCAGCTGGGAAACTAACTTTAATATAAGCTTTAACAGAAATAAAATCCTGGGTTTAACTAAAGGTGAAGATAATTTCTTCAGTGCAGTTGCGTGGGATAATAACTATGCAAATACTAACCTATATATCGCTAAAGTGGGCCAGCCGGTCGGTCAGATGTATGGCTACGTTTGGGACGGCGTGTATCAGCTCGAAGATTTCGATGAACAGCGAGCGGGTGTTTATACATTGAAGAACACTGTAACTACCAACAACACCAGTCGCACAAGCACAGTTCGACCAGGTGATATCAAATATAAGGATCTGAATGGCGATCTTGTAATCAATGAACTTGACCAGACCAATATTGGAAGTGGTCTTCCATTACATATCGGTGGTATTTCAAACAGATTTACTTATAAAGGGTTAGGTTTGGGTGTGTTTTTTCAATGGTCTTATGGAAATGACGTTTTTAACGCTAACCGAATGACGTTTGAAGGCAGCGCAACAGCTAACAGGAACCAGTTTGCGTCCTATGTTAACCGGTGGACACCAGAGAACCCGTCCAACGAGTATTTCCGGGCAGAAGGAGCTGGCCCTGGGGGGCTTTATTCTTCCCGAACCGTAGAAGACGGGTCATTTTTAAGGTTAAAGACCATCTCTCTGGATTACAGTATTCCTAAAAACCTGATACGGGGTGTAAAAGTGAATAATATAAGGCTCCATGCATCGGCTCAGAACCTTCTTGTGTGGTCAGATTACTCCGGATATGATCCTGAAGTGTCATCCAAACATTCTACATTAACCCCGTCATTCGATTATTCATCATACCCTCAGGCAAGAACTATTGTATTTGGGGTAAAGGCATCATTGTAATTAAAATCAGCACATTATGAAATTAAAATATTTTTTAGCGCTTATTGTTCTTATACTGAGCTTAAGCTCGTGCAAGGACATGTTAGAAACCACACCCCTTGATTCGCTGTCTCCGAAGAACTTTTATGAAACAGAGGCTCAGGTTAAATCCGCTCTGGCGGGTGTGTATGACAGACTTGCAAGGCCCCAAATGTTCAGTGATCAAATGTTAGGAAGAATGGGGTTGGATGCTGATGAAGCATATTATGCAAGCAGCACAAAGATTGGAGTGGCCGTTTATGCAGTGAGTGCAACCGATAATAATATTGCTGGTAACTGGCAATATAGTTACGAGGGAATAAACCGGGCAAATTTCCTTCTGGAGAATATGGACAGAGCGGAGATGGACCAAAGAGAAAAGGATGCCATAAAAGGAGAAGCGCTTTTTCTCAGGGCATTCTATCATTTTCTATTGGTGAGTAAATGGGGTGACATTCCTTTGATGATCAAAGCCGTCAAATCTGCCGATGATGTTAACGCACCCCGCACACCTGCCAAAGTTGTTTATGAACAGATCATAAAAGATATGACTGAAGCCGAGGGCTTGGTTAGAACAGCTAAACAGATTGGTCATTCCGGCCGTATAAGTAAATCAGCCGTAAGGGGTATCCTGGCAAGGGTATGTCTGTATATGGCAGGCGAACCCATCAAAGATGAATCAAAATATGCTGAGGCCAGAAAATGGGCACTGAAAGTAATGAACCCTGATCCGGAAGATGGATTTCAGCATGAACTGAATCCTTCTTTTGAAGACGTTTTTACAAAAATGGCACGGGACGAGTATGATATTAAAGAAAGTATCTGGGAGCTAGAGTTTTGGGGTAATGGCCAGGGCGGATACAATGAAACAGGGAGAGTGGGCAGTAATAACGGACCTAAATACACCGGAACAGATCCTGACTATGGCTACAGTTATGGTTGGATACAGATAACGGGAAGATACTGGTGTTTATATCCAAATTCTAAGAGTTTGCTATCGGAAGATGAAAGAAGGGAATGGTCGGTAGCACCATACAAAACAACAGGTACTCCGGTTGTAGAAACACCTTATACAATCTCTCAGATATACGAACGCAATAGCGGTAAGTGGCGCAGAGAACTGGAGGTGTCCCTGCCGCGATCTAAAAACTCCGGACCAATTAACTTTCCAATGCTTCGTTATTCTGACGTTTTACTGATGTTTGCCGAAGCTGATAACCGGGTTAACGGTTCTCCAACTTCTGAGGCAATAGAAGCGGTGAATCAGGTTCGAAGAAGAGCATATGGTAAAAATCTGCCCGCCGAGTCGGTAAAAATGATCACCGTGTCTGGTGGTTCAAAATACACTTCAGCTCCGGTGGTATCCATCACAGGCGGAGGGGGGACAGGCGCTACAGCCAAGGCTTTCGTATCAGGAGGAAAAGTAGTTCGTATTAAAGTTTTAACAGAAGGGTCTGGTTATACTACTCCTCCCGTGGTTACTCTCAGCGGCGGTGGAGGTAGCGGTACGGTTATCACACCGTTGCTAAGTAAGAGAAGAACAAGTCAGGCAGATCTTACGGCCAGCCAGACAGCTGATTTTGCAAGCTTCCAAGGTGTAATAGAAGATGAACGTTCGAGGGAGCTTTCATTTGAATGTTTAAGAAAGAATGATCTGATACGGTGGGGAAAATTCCTTCCTAATATGAAGCGGGTCTTAGATGATTTTACAGACGGTGATGGGGAAATTCCCAAAGCCTCGTCAGGTACTGCTTACGGAGCGCTTAGTTATGAAAATGCTTCCATTAAGGATCTTCTATGGCCTTTCGCTCCCGATGAGATGGCTTTAAACCCAGGATTAAAACCCCAAAACCCAGGATATTAATGTATGAAACCTGCATGAGAGTTTTACATCGAATGAATATGCTCATGCAGGTTTTTACACTGAAGGAAATCTTTCAAGGGAAAAATCAAATCATATACTAATCTAGATAATTATGAAATTGAAATATTTATATATATGCCTGCTTTTTGTAGCAGGTTTGAGCGCATGTGAAAAAGAACAGGACGAAAATTTATCTGATTTTGATGTTAAAACCGATGCCACAGTTTATAAAGTAGGTGAAAAGGTTACTTTTAATCTAACTGGAAATCCATTGCAGATTACATTTTATTCGGGTGAGCCCGGCCGTATCCATGAATATAGAAGTGGTAGAGTTCTGGGTGTCGAAAAATTGTTTGGTTCCTTTGCTACAAACGTGGCGTATGGTTCGCAGCCGGATTTATTGTCTGTGTGGGTTTCCTCAAATTTTAATGGTAAATACACGATCGAAGATATCAAAGCAGCAACATGGAAAAATAATGTGTCAAAGAATTTTAAGCTTGCACCGCATTCAATGAGCTCTACCTCTGCTTCACTTGCAGTTAGTTCAGGTGTTCTGGATTTAACCGGTGAAACGGAGCCGGGAAAACCTTTGTATTTTGCCTTCAGATATAAGAAGAAACCAGATGCTGAAGCGGGCACACAGCGTAATTGGTTAATCAGGAATATTCTTATTGAAGGTAGTACGATTTTAGGTGATACACCATTAGCAAATGGCAACAACTTTAACCTCGTATACGATGAAAATTTTCATCCGGATAGCACTGCTGATAGAACCAGTGGTATATCATCCTCGGGCGTAATAACATTAAGAGCTCCAAGTCTTCCTAATCCGATCGGTGCAAAGAATATAGAAGTATGGGCTGTATCAAAAGCGATCAATACGAGTGAGGTTAACGTTGGATCGGATCTAGCCGAGCCTATTAAAGGATATTCAAATGTTCCTATTCATAAGCATGAATATGTTTATAATACACCAGGAACATATAGAGTTACTTTTGTCGCAAGTAATAAAACAGCCGAAGAGAATGAAGAAGTTGTTAAGCATATAGATATTAAGATCGTAGATTAAACTGGTAATTTGTGATGGTGATTAGAAGTATAATAGGATGTATTTTAGGTTTGTTGCTTGCAGTTCCCGTTTCAGTGTTCTCTCAATCGACTGTTGATAAGAAGAAGGAATATTTAACAGACATTCTTCAAATAAATGTTGCTCAAAAGTTTAGGGAAAACACCCGCCGAACTACCTGGCAGGATAGTACCTGGACAGATTGGTTAAAGCGGAGCGGAGAGTTACCCCCTGATTTTTCAGTTATGCCTCACATACCGTTTCTACCTGAGCCCCTGGTTCAGGTAGAAAATGGTAAAGAAACAATTATCCGATCAAAAAAAGACTGGGCTGAAAGGCGCGAGTGGATTAAGAAGGAGTATCAGCGATGGATTTCGGGTACGACGCCGCCACCTCCGGGTGATTTCAAAGTAAGTATTCTGTCTGATAAGTTAGAATCGGGAATACGCATTCAACTGATCCAGCTTAATTTTGGACCCGGCGGTAAAGCAAAGATGACTTTAGAGCTAATGATTCCTGAAGGAACCGGTCCGTTCCCGGTATATATGACTCAGTGGACTCATCGGGGATGGGCGCAACTTGCCGTCAGACGCGGATATATCGCGTGTGTATATGCTGCTGCCGATAGTAAGGATGATACCGAGGCGTATCAGATGTTATACCCTGAATTTGATTTCAGTATGTTAATGCGAAGGGCCTGGGGAGCATCCAGGGTGGTAGATTACTTAATGACCCTGAATAACGTAAACAAGAAACAAATAGCAATCACAGGCCATTCAAGAAACGGCAAACAGTCTTTATGGGCAGCAGCCTTTGATGAACGGATTACTGCGGTAATTTCTACAAGCTCAAGCACCGGGGGCGATTCTCCGTGGAGATTTGGAGATCCGCAATATGCCAGTGAAACACTTGATTTGGTGACCGCTTATAATAGTCATTGGTTCCATCCACGTTTACGATTCTTTTTTGGCAGAGAGGATCAGCTTCCGGTTGATCAGAATCTGTTAGGTGCTCTGATTGCACCAAGAGCACTTCTTTATCATTATTCTATTGTTGAGAGAGGGTTGAACCCCTGGGCAATAGAACAAAATTATTACTCGGTAAAAAAAGTCTATGATTTCTTTAATGCCGCCGATAATATTGGTGTTTATACCCGCTACGGAGAACATGCAGTGGCCGCCAGGGATATCGAGTATGCGATCGACTTTTTAGACGTACAATTTAAACGAAGGGATCTGGTCTGGCAGAATAATCTTTATTACCAGTATGATTACCAGGCCTGGGAAAAAGAGCATTCAAAGGAAAAAGCCGATGCTGCAAATATTAATCCGGTGTATTTAAAAGACAGTTATGAAAGCATTCAGTCTTTTGATACAGACAAAAAGCAGATCGTTGATAATCTTCAGTGGATTTTGGGAAATGCGCCTTCCGGCGTTAAACCAACACAAATTGCCGATGCCGTACCCGGCAGAAGAGACTGGCTGAGCCAGGTAGTTGATTTACCAG
>DASWTL010000152.1:0-4984 GCA_036402155.1 Sphingobacteriaceae bacterium
AATCATGGAAACGTATTAAGTTCATGACCACTGGTGCACGATCTGCCCATAAATTACCAATGTCGCGGGGACTGTCGAACCGTAGGTTAAACGTAGCCACAGTTAGTGACTGAGCGTGTAAACCGAAAAAAGAAGTAAAAAATAATAACGTAAAAAATAACGATCTGAGTTTCATAAGATGTTTTAGTTTGAATAACCTTTTTAAAGGGCACAAAGCACTAAGATAATGCTTCCGTATAAAATCACGGCACACCTTATTTGCAAGTTTAGAAAACCCAGGCTGAGCCTGATAGCCTAATCAAATAGCCCATTTCCCGGATCTGTTAATTTTTGTGTAACCATTCCCGGTAAAATACAGTATTAATAACGATTATGTTCAAGAAGAAAAACCCTGGCAATATTGAAGATGCTAAAGTATTAAACCTCATTAACGAAGGTTGCAAGATTGAGGGCATGTTAATCTCTGATGCATTTATACGCATTGATGGCATGGTTGAAGGCAATATGCTGATTGAAGAAGGTGCCATAATTGGAGATAAGGGATTAGTTACCGGCGATATTAAGACCAAATCGCTGATCATTTATGGAATGGTAAATGGCAACATTGACTCTTACAGTCTGGAAATTAAAAACACGGGATGTGTAAATGGAAAAATCAACACCTCTAAATTGCATGTAGAATTCGGGGGCGTATACAATGGTGAATTAACCATGCAGAAAGCTGAAACTTCAAACCTATAATAAAATAAAAACAACCTTATCATGTACACTACACAATCATTTTCAAGTTTAATAGAGGCCAATACTGCTAACCGGGCCAATACTTCAAAAGACCTGCTGAATGGTCTGAAAGTATTTCACGACAACCAGTGGTATATTTGTGGTAATCTGGCCTTGAGTGAAGGTAAATTCCCACATAAACTAATAAACTCCTCTCCTAATGATGTAGATTACCAGCTGTTAATTAAAGCGGCTATGCTACTGGCCAGCGAATCTGTTGAACAACCGGTTACCATAACCACCGGATTCCCGTATTCTACTTATAAGATATATAGGGAACAGGCTATGGAAGCATTAAAAAGAACACATGTTATAGAAGTTGATTCATCAACCCATAGCGGAAGTGCTAAAAAAACCATCATGTTTGATGTGGATAATGTGGACATTGTTCCTGAAATTGTAGGCTGTACAATTGCTTTGCGCCATGGCGAACACCAGGCTTCAGGTAACTTTTTTGTACTAAGCTGTGGCTTCGGAACTTTTGAATCTATTTTGAGTACCGACCAGGGTGTTGTTGAACAATCCATGATCAGCACACATGGCTTGAAATATGCCATTAACCTGTTAATGAATGATCTGAAAAAGAATCATTACCTGGAATTCCGCAATGAGCACCTGCTTGACGAAGCTTTTCAAAAGGGATACATCATATTAAATCGTAAGAATATCGACCTTAAGGAGATGAGGAAAAATGCCATTAAGGCTTATTACAATGAAGTGATCTCTCCAAACCTCAGGAATGTGATCACAGATTCAAATCTGATGAAAACCAATAAGATCTATCTGTGTGGCGGTGGCATACATTACCAGGATCTGATCGATTGCTTTAAGAATGAATTTGGGGATATTGCCCAATTAGAGTTTGTAACAGATCCTGCCAGCCTTGCCAGTAAAGGATATGCTCTTAATTCCATGCGTTTATCAGGCGGCAGAAAGAAATCATCATTAGGTATTGATATTGGCAATGCAACTACTGTTGTTTCCAAATTGAACGAATGACATTAGTGGATAAAGTATTACGGTACTTTAAAAAAAAGAATGACGGGGATGAGACTGAAATAGTAATATACGATTCGTTAAAAGAAGACAATTATTATCAATCATTCTATCCCATTGTTCTTGAAAATAATTTTAAAGGTTCAATAGTTTGTTTAGGGGAAATTCACATAAAAAAAAATGCATCTTTCTCAGGTGACCTTATCTGCAGGACATGTAAGATAGAAGGTTCATTTAATGGAAGTTTACTAGCTACAGAGTTCACAGGAGTTTGCAAAACAGCCTCTCTGGATGCCAGAATTGTGACAGGCTCCATATTTATCGAAAGCAATGCCACAGTAAAGGGGATTTTTAATATTACAAAAGAAATCACAAATCCTGAGGCGATGAGAAAACTTGAAGCAAATTACAGGTTATCATTGCCTCAAAATGATGATGAGCAAAATGTAAATACAAATAAAGTTACAACAATAGTGCTCAGAGGGAAAGGGTCAAAAGCAGCACCTGGAGCTTCATTGCCTTCGCCTGTTGTTGTGCCGGAGATTAAGAAACAGGATGTACCGGTAAACACACTGACACATCCCGGGGAAACTAAAATGAATAGATCTGAAGAAACTGCTACAAACACGAATACAGGGTGGTGGTAATTCGGACCTGCTATTTTTAAATTATGAAGGAAAACAGAAGGGCGGTTAGTACCATTATTATTACCGGTACCGATCAGAAAGAAAACAAGTATTTTCAGATCAGAACATCACATCTGAAAAGATTTAAATATTATATCGCACTGTTTAGCACTTCTATCATTGTTTTGGTCGGATATATCGTTTTGCTCTCTGCAAAGAGCAAGGAAGAAAAACAAGCCTATCAGGAGCTAACCCGTGAATTAAACAAGCTTAAGATCCAGATCCCAGCCTTAAAAGACACGGTGAACGTTTCAAAAAAAGGCCAGATTAAGATCGAGAATTATATTGAAAGCGTTCAGGAAAAACTTAAAAAGATTAACACATACCTTCAAAAACGGGGAGTTATAAGTTCAAATGCCCCCCTGGGCGGGAATAAAAATAATGATGACGCTTCTTTATCCGATGATGAAAAAGTTAAACTCTATAACAACTATCTTTCCTCATTAATTAAAGACATTGAGACCACACCACTCGGGTATCCCCACCATAACAATCATGCATCAGGGTTTGGTTACCGCAGCAATCCGTTCCTTACCGGTGAGAGTGAATTCCATGCTGGCGTGGATATAAAAGGCCGTACCGGAGATGTTGTTAAAAGTACTGCGAATGGCAGGGTCATTTCCGCGGGATGGAATCAGGGATACGGAAAGTGTGTAGTTATCGCCCATGCAAATAACTACAAGACCCTTTATGGTCACTTATCAGAGATTAAAGTTAAACCCGGACAGCGTGTAAAGGCAAACGATCTGATCGGGAAAGTGGGATCGACCGGAAGATCTACCGGTCCGCATCTGCACTATGAGGTAAGGAAAAACAATAAGCCATTAAACCCTGCGCTGTTTTTAAAATTATAAATCGCCTGTAAAATTCGGCAGAACTCTAAAATAACAAACCCCGGAGCATTATTTTCCGGGGTTTTATATTATCAATAGATGGTGTGTGTTATTGATAGTTAACAACTTTTGTAATCATAAAGTTTACGTGTTGCAAAAATCTTACCTGCTAATAGACATACACCTGCCTTATGGCCCCTGCCCTGGATTTAACAAAGCTTCATTCCATAATGCCCGCTTTGGTTTATCACTTCCTGTCTATTCATATTATTTCTTCAGCGACTAGTTTTCCGGTCAGAATCTTTTTAAGGTTCAGACAAAAGAATGCATCTATCAGAAAAACTACATTCAAATACCGTTCAATCATGAAATAATAATTTCGCAAAGTGCTGATTTTATGAATATTACATAAAAAGATAACAAGAAAGATCTCACCTTGGTACAAAAATTGTGATAATCTGGCATCTAACTGCCAGAAAAATGATCAAGTCTACTTTAAAAAACCGAAACAACAATCACAAACGTGGAGCAACGGACATTCAAAACACAAAATCTGATCCGTATTTCATGGTCATGCTGAGATCTGAAATTGTAGCAGACTACAATGATAAATTCAGTGATCCATCGAAAAGGATAAAATAGATCAGTTCTTCTTTCATTAGTTTCTAATGCTGTAATAGTCTATCATTGACTCTTCATGCGCTTTGATGGGATAATCTTCCACATTTTCATTTGCATTATAGCCAGGTGCTCCTGATTGACATGGTATCCGCAACCTATCCTATGCCCTAACTGAAACACTCAATCATTAAAAATGTTAAGGCTACAAGGGATTTCCTTTCATAAAATTTTTCATCCATGAACAATCTTGCAAATAAAGTAGCCTATATAACCGGTGGAAGCAGAGGTATAGGTTATGGTATCGCAAAATCTTTATTAAATACCGGAATGAGAGTGGCTATCAGCAGCAGAAGTTTGAGAGCTGCTGAAGAGGCTGCTTCATCATTAAGCGCTGATAAAAATCTGGTATTTGCATTGGAATCAGATGTTAGTTCAATGGCCTCCGAACAACAAGCAGTGCAGGCGGTTCTAAGCCACTTCGGACAGTTAGATGTATTAGTTGCAAATGCAGGTGTGGGTCATTTTGCGCCCATAGATACACTTACAGAAGAAGATTGGAAAAATACAATAGATACCAATCTGACAGGTGTATTTAATAGTGTAAAATCTGCTATTGATGCTTTAAAAGAAACAAAAGGTTATATTATTACCATTGCGAGTCTTGCAGGCACAAATTTTTTCGAAAATGGATCTGCATACAATGCAAGTAAATTTGGTCTTGTTGGTTTCACCCAGGCTATTATGCTTGATCTCCGTAAATATGGAATAAAAGTAACTACCATTATGCCGGGTTCTGTAGCCACCGAATTTAATGATCATACCCCTTCTGATGCAGATTCATGGAAAATTCAACCTGAAGATATCGGCCAATTGGTACTTGATATTTTACAGATAAATCCACGAACGCTGCCAAGTAAAATAGAGGTTCGACCATCCATACCCGGCAAAGGTTAAGTAAAACGAAATAATTATTGAATTCTAATACCTGACTTCTTCGCTCAAGACTCTGTCAATAGACCTAATATAGTCCTGGTGACAAATTAAAAAAGGTTTGCAACCTTTTTGATT
>DASWTL010000153.1:0-9568 GCA_036402155.1 Sphingobacteriaceae bacterium
ACTCATGAAGAAAGTGCACCAGGCAGATAACATGGATTAGTCCTGCCACTGCTCATACCAGAGTATGCCCTCTGGGATTTTAAATAACTGGTAAAATAATCATTATCGCCCTCTTGCTCCATAGGAGTACCTTCGGGACCGGGCAGGCATGTTACTTTGACGGGCCAAAATGCGCAGCATTCATGAGCTCTTGAGCGATGATGGGAAATTGCGGGAAGCATTGTGCGACAAAGGCACCATGAGAACTGAACCGAAGCCTGGGCCACAGCGTAGGTTGAAGAATTTCGAGGTTAATAGTAGTGCCTTAACTGTAAGTGAATTGTTTATTTAAGATTCATAGCAAGATAATCGTTAGTCCGGCTCATGGCCGCCGGCTGGCCTAGTTCCTTTTTCCGCAAAAGGAACCAAAACTCTTGTGGCTTCCCAAGGTGCCTTTTCACACAAGTCAGCGCACAATTTCCACATCAGCGCTCGAGGGCTGCCCGTCCGTACCGTCCGGGCGGGCGCCTTGCTTCCTCCATCGCGCTAACCCTTCGCTTCAGGAAACAAGCCAATGCCCTTTTCCTGACACAAGGCCTGCTGATGGCGAAATTCTTCCTGGCACTGAGGGAAGCCACAAACCTCCGTCAGTCCGGATACTGCGGGTATGAAGGGTTTGCATAACGCTAATACACAACGGACTATGTAGAGTAAAGATTCTTTGTTAAAAACTATTTCCTTGCCATCATGATGCTAGCCGCCATGCATGCTTTCCGGCAGTGACAGGTAAGTTTAGTATCAGGTGAAAGCCCGTGGGAGGGAAAGGCATAGTGTTTTGTGCTTCTCAAGCAGAACCATTTCATAAACCACTGTAGCTAAACAAAACCAGCCTGTGCTGATGCTAAACGTGGGGAGGCTTCGTGTGGAGTCACCTTCGGAAAGCATATGATCTTTGGTCCTTTCCATCCAAGGGAACCTCGGAGCGAAGCGGAGAAGCTTGAGAGCAACTAAAAACAACAACTACCTCGAAAAACGACTAAGCCTGCCGGCAAAGTAAGATGGTTTTAAAATTAGTAACAAGATGATTGTTTGTCCCGCTCATGGGAAACCTTAGTTCCTTTGGGGGCAAGACACCTTCACCATCAGCAGGCCGTGCGCCAGAAAAAGCATTGGCAGGTTTCCCCAGGCGATGGAATGATATAAAGGTCACTGCCCACCAACTACAGATCATTGTTAAAAACGAACCGCATCAGGTCGGCGGGATTTTTTATACCCAGCTTAAGGTTAATATTTCTGCGGTGGGTTTCAACTGTAAAAATGCTTAGAAACAACTTCTCTGCAATTTGCTGGTTTGTATAACTTTCTTTCAGCAATGTAAAGATCTCCATTTCACGTTTAGTCAGGTTGAATTTCCGCACGAAATCATCCTGTTTATGCTGCCCTTCCTGGCACAACTTGGAATCGTAATAGGTTTCTCCGTTTAACACGGCATAAATTCCGGCAAGGAGCTCCGTTCTCGATGCATTTTTCAATATATATCCCGGAACTTTATGTTTTTTACATGTCAGTACAAAATGCGCATCCGTGTACATCGTAATCATAATGACCAGCACGCCTGGATAATGCTTTATGATCTGATCGGCCAGGTCGAGCCCGTTAATTCCCGGCAGATTGATATCCAGCAATACCAGGTCGGTCTTGTTTTTTTCAATAAACTCCAGGACATCTGTACCACGATATACCTGACCATGTACATGCAGCTTACTTTCAGTCTCAAGCAAACTTTTCAGGCCGTCATTAAACAATATATGATCGTCAGCAATTAATATTTTTACTGGCATAATGTGTGATATTCTGGATAAGGGACATTGCAAATGATGGTTGTACCCTGGCTTCCGCTGTCAAAATATAACTTTCCCTGAATATAATCTGCCCGTGATTGCATATTTTTCAATCCTATCCCATCGGTTTGGGCATTAATGTCAAATCCGCAACCATCATCCTCTACCATAAGCTGCATAAAATCAGCATGATAAGTTAACTGCACCATCACATTCCGCGCCCCGGAGTGCTTCCGCACATTGTGTATCAGCTCATTCAATATCCTGAAAACATTCAGTTCCAGATTCTTATCCAGATCTTTGGGTGTTCCTGCCGATGTGAAGGTAAATACTATTCCTGAAGCAATTCCGGCCTTAACAACAAGGTCTTCAAGCGCCTGTACCAGTGATGTTTTACTAAACCCGGCAGGCATCAGGTCGTGTGCAATGAAACGCAGATCTTCACACGCTTTATCCAGCAGATGCTGCGAAGTGATCAGCAGGTGTTGTTGTTTCTGATCTTGCACAGAGTTGAGTCCCGACAGCAACCCCTTGATTGATGCCAATGTACCCCCCAGCTCGTCATGCAGGTCTTCGGCAATTCTCCGCTTTTCATGCTCCTGGGTGTCCAGCACCTTTTTCATAGTAATTTTTTGCTGATTGGCCAAAGCCAGTTCCAGCGTGTCTTTCTGCTTTTTAAAATAGTTATACCGGATAGTGAGACCGAATGTGAGTATACTGATTTCAAGCAAAATACTTACAGCCATAGTAAAGGCCGTGTTCACATGCGGCGAAATAACATGCCATCGCGCAAGCATAACAATCAGCACCTGTACCATTATCGGAAGCACAGCAACTAAATAGATCACGCCAGTTTTGTTCTTCTGCTTAATAGCTTCGATCAGGCTTAGCGCTACTAACAGTATGCCGATTAAATAAGCCATGCTACACACAAGATAAAATATAGCGGCCAGCTGCCCGGAATAATTGAAGTTAAATGCAAAAGGAATCACGGATAGTATTACCAGGATCAGGAATGTATATTTAGTGATATTTACCGGTAAGTATAAGCGGTTATTACTTCGTTGTGAGATAAATAGCTGCATAAAATGAAGCTGAACCCCAAATGCCAGCATCCCGGTAAAGGTTCTCATATGTTTATTAAGCCCCGGATAATCATTCCATAAAAATTCAAATCCAAGGCCGTTATCTGTTAAAACAAACAGTAATATCAATACAATATAGGCGGTATACCACGTATGTATCGGATCATCCAGTGTAAGGCGCAGAAAAATATTAAATATCACAATCAATATTAATATCCCTGCAAATCCGCCATAAAACCAATAATTCAAATTATGTCTGCGTTGATAAGTAGTATGGTCAGAGAGGTTTAAAGCAAACTTCAGCACCTCGCCTTTGCGGTCCAGCGCCAGAAAATAATCTGTGGAACCGGTATCAACATCCAGCGGGAAAACAAAATTACGGGTCATCACCGGCCTGTTGGCAAAAGCAAACGAACTACCGGTGTGATACAAAAGCTTATTTCCTGAAGTGGTTACACGGTAAAGCTTTACATCGTAAACATGAGGATTATCTACTTCGAGCAGGAGGCCCGGTTGTTTGTTAGCCGCTGTTACTGAAAAATGTATCCAGTAAGGATTTTCTGTGCGGCCAAAATTCATAAAGTTTTCTTTAACCGTAGCGAACTCCCCCACTGTATACTGATCTTTCACACGGTCAATATCACCGCTGCCAGGCTGCTGTTCAAGATAACTGAACGGACTGATAGAAAGCTCATCACTTGCAATGTCCGTGTTTTGCGCCATTACCCCGGCAGCACCCGATAAGAACAGGACCACGATCATGATGATGCACAGGAAGGCGGATTTACATTTCATACTTATGGCAAAAATACGTTGCTGTTTGTAATAAAAAATACCAACAAGTTGGTATAGGTAGTAAAAACTTTTGGGGTTAAGTTTGAACCCATGAGAAAGATATCACAACTTATTTTAATAGCAACCTTTTGCGGGATGATCACCCCGGCGTTAGCTCAATCTAATTGCGATCCATGGATCGTATCTATTTACAAACAATTGTATAACAGACAACCATCTGCCGATGAATGTAATATCCGTAATTACAATAATGGCTCGTGGAGCAGTTATCAGCAATTAACCGGTTTTATTAAAGGGTATCAAAGTTCACGGTCAGGGGGCAGCAGTTCCGCGTTATCTCCATCTATGGTTACCGGTGATCCATGGATTATGGAGATCTATCAAAAAACGTATGGCAGAAGACCCAATTCGTGGGAACTGAACATCCGGAACTATAATAATGGCAGCTGGAGTTCTTATGATGAACTGGCCGGCTATATCCGTCAGTTTCAGAAATCCTTGTCAGATAACGGCCTGGTAATAGAAACCGCCTTGCTAAACGACAGATACAATCTGGTAGCCATTAAAAAAGGTAATGAGTATCTGTCTGCCAATATCCTCGAAAATAAGGGTGGAAACGTAGTAGCTGCAGGCGGCGCTAACGTAATTTCAGCCGGGGGCGCAAATGTAGTTTCGGCAGGCGGCGCCAATGTAGTTTCAGCAGGCGGTGCCAACGTGGTAGCTGCCGGTGGCGGGAATGTGATTTCTGCAGGAGGCGCCAATCTCAGGTATAGCGTTGCCAGTACAGGCGCTCCTCGTATCAGTGTGAGTCCGGGACTACTAGGAGCAGGATTTGGTTCGGGATACTCCATCCAATCGGGCGCTAAGCTACAGGTTAAAACATCGGGTAATGGCTCTATTGTATTTAAATAGTACGGTCTCAGTAAACTTATAACGGAAAGAATCCCGTATGAACCAGAACTATCCAGCCAGCGTTCAGCTTTTTCTTTTTGCCGATAAACTAGTTCCGGCTGATAGTGCTTTTTCTGCAAGTACACTGATACCGTACAGCCAGAAGAAAGTTAAAACCAATGATCTGGCTGTACTATTACTTGCCTTTACCATATGGGATCTGCTGCAAAAGAATTGTATTAACCTGAGTGTTAAAAAATCAATGGTCATGCTGCTTATCCCCTCATCAACGCTCGAGGTAAGTCTGGATAAAGATATCCCCGTTTCCGGCGACCTCGAAAACCTGCTTCTCGGTTGCATGAACCGTAAAGGCACAACGCTTAAGAACGTAATCTACCAACTGTTAAATGAACACAGTGCATGGCCACATAAACAGATCATCCATATTGTTACTGAAAATACCAGCGCAGTGGGGCTGGGAAGCATCAGGAACAATGGAACCGGTATGAAACAGATGCTGAATGGCTTCAGCGGAAATACCGGTTTTGAACCTAATCATACATTAATAGCGCCACTGGAGCCTGCGTTTAATTTCATGCAGCAGCAGTGGAACGACTTCTGCTTCTCATCGGCAAAGACCAGCGGAATGCTGGTTACTGATTGCAGATCCGCATTAAATTCCCGAATTACCCAGACTGATTAACATCTATAAATTTATTCTCAAATGAAATATTTTATTACTCTAACACTCTTATTTTTTATCCCGGTATGCCTGTTCGCTCAAAAAAAGGCCGTATATAAAGGCACCTTCTCCAATGGCTATAAAGGAGACGTCATCACATTTAACCTTTCTGATGATGGCAAACGTCTGGAAAATCTAACCTTTAATGGGTATTGGCGTTGCTCTGGCGCACTTGAACAGATCACGATGGGGCCCGAGAAAAGTTTCAGCGTAAAGAACGGGAAAGTGGCAGGCATTATCACCGAACCGGAAAACGGCGGCGCCACGGCGTTTCGTTTCGATCTGAATGGCACTATCGGGGCCAAGACGGCCTCAGGTACCCTGCGCATTAATCTGAATGCATTGGGTTGTGATACTTATCTATTGAAATGGACAGCTACCAGGGGTGGATAAGCGTTATTCCTGGGAATGTATCTTAGTGGCAAGCATTAATCAAATCAACAGAGCCATAGCAAAAACTACGGCTTTTGCATTTTAACCAGAAACTTTGCAGACACCATCTGCTTGCAATCATCTTCTTTCGGGATCTGAAAACCCGTTTAACTTTAGTTGGGTTATTTCACCTCTGCCTCCGGCACCTCTCCGACCGGATGACAACCAGTAGTCGGACGAGCGCGGGCGGAGGACATGCGTGGCGCCTTAACATCCTCGCCTGTCCGTAGAGTTAAGCGCAGCGTCTCTACGGATTCATAAATATAAAGGAGTTTTCAACTCCAAATATTTAAAATACTCGATTAGCAGTAGTATATCTTATATGTGCATTAATGCTATTGTATCTTAATGATGATTGATTTTTGTTCGCTACTCCTTTTTTAAATAGTGATTCCAAGATCCCGTCGTGCTATGAATAAAAACGATGTAATCAAAGGCATTTATCATGTTTCCATGCTGAAACTGGTCTTCCGTAACACCGTAGCCCAATAACCGGTGCTGCGTAATAATTGAGGGAGCACGCAGACCATCTGTTCGTACTATGAAATTTCTATATTTTACCTGATTTAAGTAGAATTCTATTTGAGAATCTTTTGGAACCACTAACGGGTTTGAACTCACCACACCCTGTTCGGTGTTATTATAACCTGTATAGAATCCCTCGTAAGTAGCTAATCCAATGGCAGCATAGGCACTCTTTAAAGAGTGGGCTAAGCGTTCGCCCATGGATTTTGAAAATTTATTTGCTGTTTTCTGCACATGCCCATTATGTGCCCAGATTAAAACACAATGACCATCAGTTACCTCATTCATTATATTTCTTGCCATCAATGAGTCGCGTATTTCAGATGCTTTTCCCATGTTGTTTGAAAACTGGGGATTGTTCATTAGTAAAAACTGTCGATAGTTATTCAGGTATTTGAGATGAGCAGGTTCGACAACTTTGTTTAATTCCTTATACATCTTTTCACTATCGTGAAGTATTTTTCTATATGTGTCGACATTGACTTGGTGACCATATAACTCATTACTCAGAGAATGGAAGGTGGATATCAGGCTGTTTGCTGCTGATAAAGCCAATGTGTCTTTTAAGATTGAACGAATATTCCTAATTACCTTATAAGGACTTTGAAAATCATATCCATAAAATAATACTTTCACCCTTGCTGTAGTATTATAGGCCTTTATATAATTTACAAGATCTGCGAACTCTCTTGTCTCATATGTATACTGTCGAAAGCTTTTTAGAATCTCGTTCAAGTTGCCCTCGCCTTTTAATATATATTGATTGAGATCTTCCACTTCTGCATATGGTGCTTCAAGTCCAATTCTGTCAAATTGATTGAACGCTAATAGCCTTTTAATAAAGTTAGCCTTTGTGACAAAAAACTCATGTGTGCCATGTGTAGCTTCACCAATACCCAGGGCCTTGTAATCACTTAGTTTCTTGAATAAATTAGACAACTCTAAACCTTTAGGTTGTGTGAAAGAAACAGTACTATCAATAGGTATTGCTCTTCGGTTTAATTCATTTACTAAATCCTCAGTCTGTGCATAGGATTTAAATAATATGAACGGTAGTAGAAGAAGGGGTAGTAGTCTTTTCATACTTTTAAGATGATTGACACTGCAATATTCCATAATTGAAAGCAACCAGTTTATCTGTAATTTCGTTGATTCCACCTCCGCCTGCGGCACCTCCGCCAGGGGAGGACATGCGTGGCGCCTTAACATCCCCAGGAACAATGATTTATTCAGCTACAATGCCTGGGCATCATAATGTCCCACGCTGACGGGGGTTAGGGGGTGAATAGCTGGATGTCTTGTCCTAAAATAGGTTAAACCCTTTTGTTAGTAACATATAAAGTCCCCACAAAAAGAGCATTGTTAAAAAGACCAGTTCTTTCCAGGGTTTTTTAGGAAATGCTTGTATTGCATAAGACATTATTTTTATGGGAGAAGTCGGTTCTGATGGTGCTTTGTCTTTAGGCAAAGGATCTGAAAATTGATGAAAATATACTTGTATGAGAGTCGCACCAACATAAAGTCCTGTTATGAAACTTAAATATTCTAAGTTCTTAGAGAAAAAAAGTAATGTCACTAAAATTACTGAAATAGCTAATAGTACATAATCTGAAACATTGGTAGCGCTTGTCTTGTTACCATATGATTTATCAAGTTGTTTTCTTCTTATGTTATACTTAATAAAAAAGAATACATAAAACTTAATCAAAACCTGTATACAAAACACAGTCATTAGTATTTTTAAGATTGTCGTTGCCATTTTTGTTTATTTATCTAATTATTTAATTATTTGCGATTCTTCCCCCTCGCCTGTCTTTTAGAGTTAAGCGCAGCGCTTCTACGGGTTCATAAATATAAAGTTGTTTTCAACTCCAAATATTTAAAAATACTAATTTAAATTAGGGGCTAACAGAGGATATACTATCAACGGTCAGAACATTATTACTGTTGCTGCCGGGTCATTGTTTATCGGATTATATTTCCTTTCTCATGATGGTCTCTTGCAGGATAACCTGATATTTTACAAAGCCCATTTTCTCAACCAGCCGTATGGCCTGGCTATTGGTTGTTTTTGTTGCTCCAATCAGTATTTTTACTCCTAATTGCTGTTTGGCAAATTCACTTAACAGTTCAAATGCAGCCTGCATATACCCCTTTCCCCAATATTCAGGAAACAGCGAACCTCCAATCTCAATTTCCTTGTTTTCTTTATCCCAATGGTGTAAGGCGCAATCGCCAATAATCAGGTTGGGTTGGTCTGTTGGCCGGATGGTAAAAATATAGTCGCAAAGTGAACTGATGCGTTCGGTAAATTCTGTTGCCGTTTCGTTTGATAATACAGGACTTTCATCAAAGTTTACGGTCAATGCCGGATGCGTGTAAATTTTATAAAAGGAATCAGCATCCTCTACTGAAAGGTTATGAAGTATTACTTTGTTGTTTGATAACGTATCAAAATTCATTTGATTCTGTGGGTGATGTGTTCATCCTGCATGTCCCCTGCCTGTTTGGTGCTACGAGAATGTTCGGCTTGCTGTGTTGCAATTCAAGTTGGAATGACTTTTTGTCAATACCATATATACGGTATTTTAATGCAAAAAATATTCATTCGAAACAATTGTTTTAAGCTTTTTCATAAACAGCCTCAGGTTCAGCGGCAAGACTTAAATTTTCTTCTTCTGTTTTTGCCACGCCCCAAATCTTAGCTATCCTATCCTTTATCTTCTGCTCAAAAATTTCAATCAATTGCTTATTAGCATTTACTAATTTCTGCTCTTTTTCAATTTGAGCAACGATTTGACGTTGCGTTTCGAGTTGGGGAACTGGAATTTTAAATCTTTTTATTTGATCGGTATTTAGATTTTGGAACACAGCTCCAACCGACAAATTACCGTTTGCTTCTTTAAAGTGTAATAAAACGAAGTACAGAAATTTAGGTTGTATGTTGGGAGAGAGTTCTCTAAATCCTGCGAATCCGTCATGTATGCATGCATCAACAGCAAGGATGGTAGGAAGACCTGGATTGCCACTAACCGTCAATATAACTTCACCTTTTTTCATTGGGCGACTTTTTTCAGCACCTTCTGGGGTTAATGAATCGATACTTGGTGTTGTAAACATTCCGTCCCTTGTAATATCCGCAACCATTAATCTTGGTATATCACCTCCATAATATCTTCGGTCTCCTTTTGGTCTCGGTGATGAACCCCTTACAACTTTACAAACCTCCCCCAACTCCACCATCTCCCAATCCGGGTCAATGTCAATTTTAGGTGTGT
>DASWTL010000154.1:0-4651 GCA_036402155.1 Sphingobacteriaceae bacterium
ACAAAAACATTCATCCTGGTAATTGATGCATTGCTTGTAATCACCCTGGCGCCGGTGATCATCTCCTTTTTCATGAAAGGAAGGTTTAGGTCTGAACAGGAAAACCCAGTTAACAGGTGGCTTGAGAAACGGTATGAACCGATCATACGCTCATGTATGAAACACCGCAAGACGACCTTAGGTGTCAATATCCTGGCTTTATTAATCAGTATTCCATTGGTTTTTAGCCTGGGAAGGGAATTTATGCCCCCACTGGATGAACAATCGATATTATTCATGCCGGTAACCCTGCCGGACGTCTCCAATTCTGAAATAAAACGAATTCTGCAGGTCCAGGATAAGATCATTAAGTCAGTTCCGGAAGTGGACCACGTATTGGGTAAAGCAGGCAGGGCCAACTCAGCAACTGATAATTCGCCGATCAGTATGATCGAAACGATTATTTCCCTTAAACCCAAAAGTGAGTGGAGACCAGGAATTACCAAAAAAGATATTATTAATGAACTGGATAAGAAACTGCAGATCCCGGGTGTGGTTAACGGCTGGACCCAACCTATAATCAACCGGATCAACATGCTATCAACCGGTATTCGTACAGATGTAGGTGTGAAAGTATATGGCCAGGATCTTAATAAGATCGCATCGGTATCCTATGAAGTACAATCGCTTTTAAAAAATATAGAAGGGGTTAAAGATTTATATGTAGAACCTGTAACAGGCGGAAAATATCTTGAAATAGGTATCAAACGTGATCAACTTGACAGATATGGTTTAACTGTAGATGATATAAATTCAGTTGTAGAAACTGCTGTTGGCGGGGCGTCTTTTGCAACTACGGTTGAAGGAAGGCAACGCTTTAACATTCATTTGCGGTTGGGCCAGGAATATCGCAACAGCATTGACCGGATAAAAAGGATCCCGGTTATTTCTCCCGATGCCGGCACTATTCCGCTTTCGGCAGTTACCGATATCCGGTTTGTTGACGGGCCGCCAATGATCACTTCAGAAAATGCATTGCTGCGGGGCGCTGTTATGTTTAACATCCGCGACAGGGATCTTGGACACACCGTACAGCAGGCAATTGACAAATTAAATAAGGATCTAAAATTGCCAAATGGCTATTTTATTGAGTGGAGCGGACAATATGAAAACTTGATACGCGGTCAGAAAACCCTGCTTTACATACTTCCCATCGTACTTATGATTATTTTCCTCGCTTTATACCTGGCATTCAAATCTGCCCGCGAAGCTTTTTTGAGCCTGGTAACCATTCCGTTTGCACTAATTGGCGGGGCTTATCTCATATATTTCTGGGGAGTAAATTTATCTGTAGCCGTTGCAGTAGGATTTATTGCATTATTTGGGATAGCCGTAGAAACCGGAGTAGTAATGGTTATCTACCTGAATGATGCCATGCGCCAACTGGTAGAATTAAAAGGAAATTCGAGTGAAACGATCACAAAAGACGATCTGCGGGAATATGTGATTCATGGAGCAGCAAAACGGCTGAGGCCCAAAATCATGACCGTTTGTGTAGCCCTGTTCGGATTAATCCCCGTTTTATGGTCAACCGGAGTAGGCAGCGATGTAATGCAACCCATTGTGTTACCAATGATTGGAGGAGTATTAACGTCATCAACACATATCCTCCTGGTAACACCGCTCATTTTTCTGATGACTAAAGAATATGAATTAAGAAAGTTTGGAAAACTGGAGGTATATGATGTTAAACATTAGAACAACTTTTCTTTTTATGCTGATGATCTCTGCAGCGCCGGTTTTTGCTCAGACGCTAAGTTTAGAACAGATCCTGAAAGAAATAGAGCAAAATAATCCATCGCTAAAAGGTTATGAAAGCCGGATAAAAAGCAAGGAAGCCAGAGTAGAAGGTGCAGGAGCCTGGATGCCGCCTATGATTGGCGCCGGAACCTTTATGACACCTTACCCGGGACAGGGAATGATAGGTGAAGATGACAAGGGCGCATTTATGATCTCTGCTGAACAGGATATCCCGAACCCTGCCAAGATACAGGCACGCAAAGCGTATTTACAAACGCAATCCTTAACCGATTTCTATGGCAAGACCATCCGATTTAATGAACTGCGGGCAAAAGCCAGGGAACTGTATTTCGACCTTTTAATTGCATACAAAAAGCGAGGATATCAGAAAGAAAATCAAAGGATCATGCAAACGATGAAGAAACTGGCTGAAATCCGTTATCCTTTAAATCAGGGAAATCTGAATGAGATTTTTAAGGCTGAAGGCAGAACTTATGAAGCTGAGAATATGCTCTTAATGACTGATGGTGAAATCCGCTCTAAAAAGATCGCGTTGAATGCATTGATGAACCGTAATCCAACCTCCGGATTACAAATAGACACCAGTATTTCCGTGACATTTAATCCAATTGCTGATCTGGATACTATATACTTCTCAGAAACGCGGAGCGATATTTTGCATATGCAGCATGATATTCATGCTATGAAAGCGAATATTAACCAGATGCGCCAGGAAGCAAAGCCCGATTTCAGGATCCGGTTTGATCATATGGCGAATTACTCAGCGATGATGCCCAGACAGTTTACCGTAATGGGCATGTTAACAATTCCTATTGCCCCATGGTCGTCAAAAATGTATAAGTCCGAAATAAAGTCAATGAATTTTGAGATCACCGCAATGCAATCCGAGAAACAAGGAATGTTGACTGAAATGCTGGGAATGGTTAAGAGTATGGAAAATGATATCCGGACGATGCAACAACAAGTGAGTAATTATGAAAAGAAAATACTTCCTGCTTTAAATAAGAATTTAAACACGTCAATGCTTTCTTACCAGGAAAATAAAGGTAATCTGACTATGGTAATTGATGCATGGGAGACTGTAAATATGGCTCAACTGAACTACCTGGATCAATTACAAAAATTTTATCAAATGATTGTAGAATATGAAAAGAATATTGAACGGTAGTTTTTTCCTGGCGCTCTTTCTTTCACTTGTACTTTTTAGCTGCAAACAAAAGTCAAAAGAAACCGGGATACACACCGGGGAAACCAAATATACCTGCCCCATGCATCCACAGGTTATCAAAGACCAACCCGGATCATGCCCTATTTGCGGAATGGACCTGGTACCGATGCATTCAAAAAATACACATGACGGAGTCAATGACAGTCTGGCCTCATTAGTAAAACCAACGGATGAATTAGTGATTTCAGGTGTATCGACAGTAAAGCCGCAAACCGGATCAAGATTTGAACAAAATGAGGTGAAAGGCGTAATTAATTACAATACAAACAATCAGAATTCCATTTCTGCCAGAATTAGCGGCAGAATTGAGCGCCTGTATGTAAAGTACAATTACCAGGCTGTTTCCAAAGGCCAGAAGCTGCTTGATATTTATAGTCCTGATCTGGCAAATGCGCAGCAGGAATTGCTGTTTCTAAAAAGTAACAATGAACCAGTTCTGCTCGAAGCTGCTAAACGAAAATTGCGGCTGCTCGGTGCAACTGACCAGCAAGTGAATACGGTATTAAAAACGGGTAAAATTGATTATACCATCAGTATTTACAGCCCCTATTCAGGTTATGTTTCAGAAATTCAGGCCTCATCCTCCTCGCAATCCGGAAGCAGTTCAGCAGGCAGCACCATGATCACTTCCCAATCTTCCGGAAGCTCATCGTCAATGGCAGGTTCATCTATGGGAAGTCCCGGGTCATCATCAACGGGTGGAATATCTACACCCTCACTTCCTGATGTGGCTTCAAATTCCCCGTTACAGTTAAAAGAAGGTCAGTATGTTTCAGCAGGGCAAAGGTTATTTAATGTGGTTAATTCGAATTCGGTTTGGGCAGAATTTTATATAAACCCAGCTGATCTGAATAATTATAAAAAAGGAACCATCGTTCAGGTGCAATCGGTAGATGTGAACAGCAAAAGAGACCGGGTTCCGGTAAGTCTTATTCAGCCTTTTTATAAAGAAGGGACCAACTATTCGCTTGTCCGCGCAACATTGGCAAATCCAAACCAGCTTTGGAAAATTGGCGAGTTGATATCGGTAAGCAGTGAAAGTACCCGCCGGATGGGTACCTGGCTGCCCCGCACCGCGGTTCTGCAATTAGGAACAAGATATATATCCTTTATCAAAAGGAATGGAACATTCAGCCCCGTGTATGTTAAAGCAGGTTCTGTTGCAGGAGAATGGATAGATGTAGGTAACAGTATTCACCCGGATCAGGAAGTTGCAAAGAATGCATGGTTCCTGGTGGATAGCGAGAGTTTCATTAAAGTAAAAGAGGTAACAGCACGTTAACATGAAAACGAAACGATTTATACGGATTCTGGCGACAATCATTTTACTGGCAATGCCTTTTTTTTCTGCTTGCACAAATGATAAAAAAACATCGGCAGATACTCAGAAATATACCTGTCCAATGCATCCGCAGATAATTAAAGACGCTCCCGGTTCATGTCCTATTTGCGGCATGGACTTAGTTCCGGTTAATACCGGCAATGGTGTTGCAGAGATAACATTAAGTGAAAGCCAAATTCAATTAGCTAATATCAAGACGATGGAAATCGCTACAAGCAATTTTAATACTTCCAAAGTATTAAATGCCCGTTTAGTTACCAATCCGGAGCTTTCCGAAGTAA
>DASWTL010000155.1:0-22352 GCA_036402155.1 Sphingobacteriaceae bacterium
TTATCTCAAATTCCTTGTTGCTTGCACGGATTCTTATTTCAAATTGGGACAAATCTAGCCGGGATTTAGCATTCTTATTCGCAGCATCTACTGAATTATCGATTAAGTCTCCAATAGCATCACGCAAAGTTATGTCTTTAACCAGCATTGTGATAAATAAATCCTTATTGGGGCTGCCATTTATCCTAGTACCTTCGTTCTGTGTTTGTGTCATAAATCAGTTGTTAGCTAGTAGTTTGGGTTGGTGCCAATCTAAATAGATGATTTGATATTTTCAAATATTAACATTTTACTTCTCATCTGGGCTTCAATTGTGAAATAGGATGTCTATGTCTGAAAGTGTGCTGGGGGATTAAAATGCCGTTTCAGTTGCGAATCCCCTGTGAAACCACTGTGAAACCCCTGTCCGTAGTCTTCAGCAAAGCGGTGACTACGGATTGTAAAATAAAAAGGAGTCTCCCGACTCCCATTCCCGATCATCTAAAAAATATTGCAATGTATAGCTGGTCCGGGAATAAAAACATTACATGTATAGCCATTCCCGGATTTATTAATCAATCCGCACAGCTATATCGGGACGAGACATTCTTTCACTCTCCTTCGGGACATCTCCCAGACACCTTCGCTCGCCGCCGAACGTCTCCCGGCTATGCCCCGACGAAGCCCCGAAGAAACTCTATAGAAACACACAAGGAAGCTTAAAGCAGGGGTGGACTTCAGGTGGACTTGAGGTGGAGTTAACGTGGACTTAAGGTGGAGTTGTACTAAATTCGATTGAAAAAAAAACTTACCCGGGAGGGTACATGTATACTTCGTTCTATAACTTTAGAGGAGTAACCTAAATATACGAAATATATGGGTGTTTTGAAAGAAGTAATTTCATTTTTCCCGGATGAAAGTTTCAAAAATAAATAGATTTATTACCGGCAATTGAGCATAAATAACAGCGGAACAACTATTTTTGCCGGCAGAGATAATCGCCAGGACTAAAAGAACCACTCAAAAACAATGAAAAAACCACAACATTGGCTTGTAAAATCAGAACCTGTAAAATACAGCTGGGAAAAGTTTAACAAAGATGGCCGTACTTTCTGGGATGGCGTCCGGAATTTTCAGGCCCGTAATAACCTGAGAGAGATGAAAGAAGGCGACCTGGTGCTTTTTTATCACAGTAATGAGGGGAAGGCTGTGGTTGGAGTGGCTAAGGTTGTGAAAGAGTTTTACCAGGACCCGACTTCAGACGACCCAAACTGGGTAGTTGTTGATCTTGCGCCTGTTGAAACATTGAAAAATCCGGTTACGCTGGAGCAAATTAAGGCAGATTCCAGGTTAAAAGACATCGGACTTGTCCGCCAGGGACGATTATCTGTTATGGCTTTAAAACCTGAAGAGTTTGACAGGATCCTGGAGATGAGCCAGGAAAACTAATCAATATCACCAGTAAATAAAGCTTTTAATTCGGTAGCATCATTCGGCTGCATTTTTCCTGCAAGGATCAATCGTAGCTGGCGTCTGCGCAGGGCGCCGTCAAATAAATCCTGTTCTTCTTCAGTCTCGGGTTGTACTTCAGGCACAGGAATTGTTTTCCCATCCTGATTTACAGCGACAAATGTATAATACGCTTCGTTTGACTTTATTCGTGTGCCAGAAGGGATGTTTTCAGCCCACACATCCAGCCTGACTTCCATTGATGTGTAAAATGAGCGGGTAACCTTAGCCTCAATAGTAATTACATCGCCCAGTTTGATCGGATGCTTAAAAGAAACGGTATCAACCGATGCTGTTACTACAATAAGGTTGCAATGCTTTTGTGCAGAGATCGCTGCAGCGATATCCATCCAATGAAGCAGCCGGCCGCCCATTAAACTGTTTAACGGATTAGTGTCATTGGGTAGTACCAGTTCATTCATAACAGTGAATGAGGTTTTGGCGGGTTTTGCTTTTGTACTCATGGTGCTGCTAAGTTAATGATTCATAAAAGCTTTGTATGTGGATGAATTTATTTCTTTACGGAATTGATTTGTGTAAACCCGATCAGTTCATCCCATCTGGATCCGGGTTTGTGGTAATAAAAAAAGATCTGGTAATCGTTCTCTGTTTCAAAGAAGGAGCCTTCAAAGATCGTGTGATCCGGTGTTTTACTGCCCTCATCAAGCCAGATATATTTGTAATCGTAAACTCCCTGCTTTAAAAACGCCGAGCCTGAAAACCGTCTGGTGGTTTCATTATAGGTAAGTTTACTTTGTTCACTGATTCGGTAATCATTGAATTTTCCAATCACATAAGCGGTGCCGGGGGTAACGGGTTTTCCGGCTGAAAGTGAGAATTGAACAAGTGCATAATCAGCATCTGTGCGATCATCCCGGCCATCCCGGTTCCGGATGTAAAAAATGCCGTTTTCATCATAAAAGAATGTATAACTAGCTCTTGATTGCGCCGGATCACCAATCAGGTATACTTTGTTGATGCTGTCTTTTTCAATTCTTGAGATCCGTTCTGACTGAAACCGGAGACTTCTCATATCAAAACGTCTGAACTCATTTCCTCCCCAGAAATCAAAGGTTCGCATATCATTGTAAATCAACTGGTTCTGTCTGATGAATGCCGGACGAGCGGAAGTCTGCACTACATCGTCCCGGCCATTTTGCATTACCCTGACTTTTACATCTGAATAAGGGTTCTGAATTGAAACCAGCTGGTGATTAACTACAAAATTTACTTTCTGTTTATGATCACGTTCTGCAACATCATTGGAAAAAGTTACTTCTGCAGTGATGCTGGCTTTAGGTTCTACCACATAAAAACGACGCGTTAAAACAAGTTTTCTCTGGTCGGAGTCTTCATATACCTTCAGCAGATAATTGCCGGATATTTTGGGTTTGACTGTGAGGTTTGGAAGTGTTACCTCATAATGGGTATACTTTTGTACGGTATTAAATGAGTTTCGATAATCATTAATCCTGTCTTCAGGGAAATTTTCGAGATAGTCGAGAGTAGAAAGGCGGCTGCTGTTCCATTCAGCATCACAATGTTCAATGGTATAGGTCAGGTTTCGGCGGCCTTCTCTGAGGTCATCAAAACTCAGGAGCAGCTCATCACTGGCACCAAGCTGGATAACCGGAATTGACCCTTCTTTCGCCCTGTTATAAAACTGAACGGATTTTATTTCCGGCAGGTAAACAAAGTTTTCGTATCTAAGCTGCGATTCCGGAGTAGTATTGCCGGAAGCTTTATTACGGGATTTCTGAGCAACGCAGGAAGTGGAGCAAATGATGAATAATAAAAATAATAACTGTTTCATATTTGCGGGCTTTGTGTGTTGTATACGTGTCAGACACTACAAAATGTCATATTGATTCTCCCTCTTATTTGCACTGCTTATGTGTTGCTCTTCGACTCTGCTCCGGGTGACTACCAACGATGTCATGCTGAGCGGAGTCGAAGCACTTTTTACTAATGATCATCAATCGTCGCCCTTCGACTAAATTTATACTGAACGATGTCGAAGCGCTCAGAGGTTACATGTGTTGATCGCTCTTCGACTCCGCTCAGAGTGACCCGTTTTCAGGACCCACTACTGCGTTTCCAGCTCCATAATCTCTTCGGCAATCCGTTCCCATTCTGCCTGTGCTTTTAATAAACGCGGGCTAACCTGCTGGTAACGCCTGTTCGCTTCCGCCAGTTTTTCAGGATTGGTATAGATCTCTTCGCGGGCAAGGTCGGCCTCAGCTTCTTTTACATCCCGTTCCAGCTGAGCAATTTCCTCTTCAATCTCTTTTAAAACCTGGTTCATCTTTTTCAGGTCTTTTGATTTATCGTTGTTAACAACAGGCTTTACTTCTTTTTCCTTCTTCGGTTCTGTTTTTACTTCAACGAGTTTTGAAGGAGTGATAACGCGTTTGGAATTCCACTCTTCATATTCGGCATAGGTACCCGGATATTCCTTAATTTTCTGATCTTCAATAAACCAGATCTTATTGGCAATGTTATCAAGCAGATACCTGTCGTGGGAAACCAGAATAAAAGTACCTTCAAATTGTACCAAAGCCTGTATCAGAATATTTACTGACTGCATATCCAGGTGATTGGTTGGCTCATCAAGCACGAGGAAGTTGGCATCCGCAGTTAGTGCCTTTGCCAAAGCTACCCTTGATTTTTCTCCTCCGGAAAGTACCTTGATCTTTTTAAATGCATCATCTCCTGTAAAGAGGAAGCAACCCAGAATAGAGCGCAGTTCGGTTTCGGTATGTTTGGGTGCAAAGGCCTGAAGCTCTCTTAATATTTCATTCTCCAGGTGCAGCGCCTCCAGCTGATGCTGAGCAAAAAATGTCTGGGTAACATTGTGTCCCGTCTCGCTTTTTCCGTCGAAATGAGTATCAGCACCGGCTATAATACGTAATAAGGTTGATTTACCCCGGCCGTTAGCACCAATCAATGCAATTTTATCGCCTTTTTCAATCACCGCACTTGCATCCTTTAAAATGGGAACGCCCGGATAAGACTTGCTTACATCTTCAATTCTTACCACATGCCGCCCGGATTGTTTGCTGAATTTAAAGCTGAAGTTTACCGTCGGATTATCATCATCCACGTCATCTACACGCTCCATTTTTTCGAGAGCCTTAATCCGTGACTGTGCCATTTTTGCTTTACTCGCTTTTGCACGGAACCGTTCAATCAGTCGCTCTTCCTGTCTGATCTTGGCCTGCTGATTTTTATACTGACCGCTTTGAATTTCTCCACGAAGCGCTTTCTCTTCCAGGTAAAACGAATAATTTCCGGAATAAGGAGTTAACTTTCCTTTCCGTGCTTCAACGATCTTATTTACCACGCGATCAAGGAACCATCTGTCATGCGATACGATCACAATGGCGCCCTCAAATGCCTGAAGATATCCCTCAAGCCATTTAATAGATGGTAAGTCAAGGTGGTTGGTTGGCTCATCCAGCAATAAAATATCCGGAGCTTGCAGCAGTATTTTAGCAAGCATTACCCGCATACGCCATCCTCCGGAAAACTCACCAAGCTGACGTTTTTGGTCCTCATCAGAGAATCCCAAACCTGCCAGGATCTCATGTGCCCTGTATTCGATGCTGTAACCATCAAGCGCTTCAAACTCGTGCTGTTTATCGCTAAGTTTGTTGATCAGGTCGTCAGAATAATCTGTTTCGAGCTTTTTAAGAATGTTCTCAATCTCGGTATGCAGCTCATTCTGACGCGAAAAAGCCTCCATGGCTACATGAAGTATGCTTTTGTCTGACTGATAGGAAAGAAGATCCTGGTTAAGATAACCGATCTTCAGGTCTTTAGCCATAGAGATAGTACCACTTGTGGGTGCGTACTGTCCGACAATGATTTTTAAGAGAGTAGTTTTTCCGGTTCCGTTAGCGCCAATCAGGCCGATTTTTTCTCCGGGTTTAATGTGCCAGTTCGCTTCGTCGTATAATGCCCTTGCACCGATCTCGAACGTGAGGTTATTTATTGCAATCACGGTGCAAAAATACAGAATTGGAATGAGTTATGGTGGTTGTCACATAAATTTGACCGAAGCTATCAATCCAGATCAAGAACTATTTTTATATTTTCTTTAATTTTGATAATAGCAGTACTCTCAAGTGTGCCAATTTTGCGTAATAACCTTGCGTTATCGATTGCCCTGATCTGATCTATTAAAATATCGCAGTCATCTTTAACATTTGCATCTCCGGAGGACAAATGCACTCTTAATATTTTGGAATCCAACTGAACATTTGTGGTGACAGGACAAATAATGGTTGAAGGATGGATTTTATTTAAAAGATCAGTTTGAATAATAATTACCGGGCGTATTTTGCCTGCTTCGGTGCCCTTTCGTGGATTGAGATCAGCAACCCAGACATCAAATTGTTTAATCCTCACCATCCAGCATCTCAAATTCTGATAGAACTTCCATGGAACTATTTTTAACAAGCTTTGACTCCTTCTCTAACTGGCCGCTTAACAGCTTGCGCTTTTGCAGCTTATTATAAAACTGTAATGCTTCATTAATGTATCCGTTCCTGCTCTTATTAATCTTATTCAAAATATCCTCGGTCTCTTTAAAAATATTTTCCTCAAGTTTTAAAGATAGATTTTTCATACCCAAAGGTATATACTTTTGGTATATACTTCAAATAAATCTCTGCCATATACTAGGTATTTGATTTATACTTTATTTTATATTCTTAATTTTGGGCATGCCATCCGCATTAAATAAAGATATGATCCTGAAGTCACTCGCTGATCATAAAGGTGAACTAGCTGCCTTTGGCGTAGAGAAAATTGGTTTATTTGGCTCGTACATACATAATAATGCCAGTTCAGAAAGTGATATTGACCTGGTGGTGGATATCCAAAAGAACAAAAAAACTTTCCGGAATTTTATGGCTTTAAGTTATTTCCTTGAGGATATGTTCGGTCGCAAAGTTGATCTCATAACCATGCAATCACTTAGCCCTTACATCGGTCCTCATATCCTGAAAACTGCAGAATATGTATCCATCGCCAGTTGAACTTTTGAAGCATATTTATTTTGTGATAGGCTTTGATATTGTGTGGGATACTATTCAGACAGATATTCCCTTTTTAAAAGCAGGTGTCGAAACAATCCTTAACAACGAGCTGAATAAATAAATTAATTTATCATGTATCAACTTTTCAAACCCATCCTTTTCCAGTTCGACCCTGAAAAAATCCATCATGCTGTAACATCCGGTCTTAGGCTTGTAAATAAGGTATGGGGTGTGCCTAAATTACTGAAGAGCGGGTTTGTGATAAATGACCCCCGTCTTGAAAGAACAGTTTTTGGTTTGAAGTTTAAGAACCCCGTTGGTCTGGCAGCTGGCTTTGATAAAAACGGTGAGCTGGTAGACGAGCTTGCTACCCTGGGATTTGGATTTATTGAAGTTGGTACGGTTACTCCATTACCACAACCCGGTAATGAAATGCCCCGTATGTTCCGTTTGCAGGAAGATGAGGCAATTATTAACCGGATGGGGTTTAACAATGTAGGGGTTGATGTGGTTGCAGCGCGTTTGAAATATATTAAAAGAGACGGATTGATTATTGGTGGTAATATAGGAAAGAACAAGGTTACTCCGAATGAGGATGCTGTAAGCGATTACATTAAATGTTTTGATAAGCTGTTTGATGTGGTTGATTATTTTGTTGTGAATGTCAGCTCGCCTAATACGCCGGGATTACGCGAATTGCAGGAAAAAGAACCGCTAAAAAATTTACTGGGCACATTGCAAAGCAGGAATGAGAAGAACGGTACGTCACGTCCTATTTTATTAAAAATCGCTCCGGACCTAACTGATTCTCAGTTGGATGATATTATTGAAATAGTAAATGAAACGGGTATTGCAGGAGTTATTGCAACAAATACCACCATATCCCGCGAGGGTCTTCGAAGTAGTTTAAAAAGTGAAAGCGGCGGACTAAGTGGTAAACCATTAACAAAGAGGTCAACTGAAGTGATCCGCTATCTATCTCAAAAATCTAATAACGCCTTTCCGATTATCGGTGTTGGAGGAATTCACTCCCCTCAGGATGCAATGGATAAACTGAATGTCGGGGCATCCCTGGTACAGATATACACAGGATTTATTTATGAAGGTCCAGGGTTAATTAAGAGGATCAATAAAAAGTTGTTGCAAAGCCAGAATTAGCGGCAGGAAAGGGAATAAACAAAAAAATCCCGAAAGCCGGAGCTATCAGGATAATATTTTAAAGCGTAAATCTTATTTCGCTTCTTTTGCGATCTGATTTAAGATTGCGTCGTTTTTAGAAACCTGGCTTTTGGCAGATTGCTTTGAGCGGCTTCCAACCTCAACATTGCGTCCTAGTTTCAAAAACTGAACCTCTAAACGAGAAACGGTTTTATTTTTTCTGTCTTTTCTCTTTAATCTTGTTACACCCATGACTTTGTTATAAAATATATTTAATGAGGTCGGAAGCGGATTCGAACCGCTGTAAAAGGTTTTGCAGACCTCTGCCTAGCCACTCGGCCATCCGACCCTTAATTAAAGGTTTGCAAAAGTACTAAAATTTGGTAAACTAATTAACTAAAAATGTTTATGTCACATTTCTTTTCACTTCATAACAGATAATACCTGCTGAAATAGCTACGTTGAGTGATTCTGCATGTCCGAAAAGTGGAATAGTAATTGGCTGAGTAATGAAAGGAAGCACATTGGACGACAGTCCGTTACCTTCATTGCCAAGTAAAATTACGCCTTCATTCCGGAACGACGTGTGGTAAATAGATTCACCATTTAATACAGCTCCGTATACCGGAACTTTGATCTCTGTTAGAAGGTCGTAAAGATCAGTATACACTATTTTGGTACGTGACAGCGATCCCATTGTTGCCTGAACAACTTTTGGATTGTAAACTTCCACACAATCAGGTGAGCAGATCACCCGGTGAAACCCAAACCAATCGGCAGTTCGGATGATAGTTCCCATATTTCCGGGATCCTGGATGCCATCCAGCACCAAAGTAAAGGTGCCATTGAAACTTTCAGGCCTGATCTCGGTTTCTTCTTGTGTTCGGATAATGGCCAGAACGCCCTGTGGAGTAGTTAGCGTTGTGATTTTTTGAAGCTCAGTTTCATTAATTGTAACAAGCTTTATTTTTCGGGATATATTATTCAAATTTGGTGCTAAAGCATCCGTACAGTAGATGGTTTCTATCTGATATCCGGAATTAAGAAATTCCGTTACTGATTTAATACCTTCGGCCAGGAAAAGGCGGTGTTCTTTTCTGAACTTTTTTAGATGTAATGACTTTATAAAACTGAGCTCTGATTTTGAAAGCATATATAATAACCACGAAGTCCTTATTTGCAAGTATACTGCTTTTGTTAGTTATTTTATCAGGATGCCGCTCTACCCGATACCTTAAGGATTACCAATCGTTAGTAACAAAGGTTACTCTGGATAGTATTGATAAGAGATTTAAGGAACAGGCCTATTTATATGTTCAGAGTGATATCAGGCCTAATTCAAAGTTGAACCTCGCCTTGTATAACTATTTCAACACAAAAAAGGGCGAATATCGAACCGATAGAATTAAGAATATTGGCGAAGAACCTAATATTCTTGATAGTGCCCTGGTAGAAATATCCAGGAAAGAAATTGAGAAATTTCTGGCTTCAAAAGGATTTCTCAAGGCAAAAGTAAAAAGTGAGATAGAAATAAAGAACAAGCGCGCTCATATCACTTTCACAGCTTCACAGGGTCCGGAGTTTCATATCCGGAACTTTTCCTATGAAATTAATGATCCTGAAGTTGCAAAAATATATGAAGGTAACCGCCCAACATTTAGTCATATTACCCCCGGCCAGCGTTTTGATGCTGATTCGCTTAGCTTCGAGCGTGAGCAGATTTATCAAATGATGAAACGGAACGGTTATTATGATTATTTAAGACAATATGTACGATTTGAAGTAGACAGTTTTCACTACGATAGTAAGGCGGATCTTAAAATGTTTCTGAGTAATCCGCCCAATAAGACAGAACATCCGGTTTACACCATTGCAGATAGTTATATCACAATCAAGAACAGTGATAATAAACTGGATTCAATTGCAGCCGATTCTTTTCTTGTTGATTCTCAGTATCACTTTACTGATCACTCAGAAAAATTCAACCCGGAGAAAATAGCTGACTATATATTTGTGAATAAGGGTGATCTGTACAATATAAGCCGTGAAAATATTACGTACGACAGGCTTTATGAATTAAATGTTTTTAAAAATATAAAAATAGAATATCAAAAAACTCCGGATAGTACCAACAGATTAAATCCGGTTTATGAAATCGTTCCGCTGAAGCGCATGAGCAATCGGATTGAAGCGGAGTATACATTTAATGCAGGTAGGAATGGTTTCAACGTGGCCAATACCTACAGTAACCGGAACCTGTTTGGCGGCGCTGAACAACTGGAGTTAAAGGCCCGGTATGGCGTTCTGTTCAATTCCAATGTTAAAGGGAGTATTATTGAACGTGTGTTTAACCGCGATCTGCAACTAGGAGCTAACCTTATTTTCCCCCGGCTTATTACACCGTTTCCAGTTCCTGTTTATAGCAGCGTAGGGATCCAGCATACCACTTTTTCAACCAGCTTTCAGTCGTTTGAGCAGAAAAATGCCTTCTCTAACCGTACGTTCATAAATTCAGTTACTTATGATTGGCTGGCTTCGAAATATAAGTTGCATAGTTTTACACCTTTGAATGTAGAATTCCGAAAGGGTCGCCTGGATTCTACATTCAGGGAAGCAATCCGCGATAAGGGATTTGAGCTGTATATCCGCACCAATGACAGGCAATATTTCAATTTGGGGAGTTTATACTCATTTACTTATAATGCACCACGGTTAAATACGTATAACGATTTTATTTATTTCAGGGGAAGCGCTGATCTGGGGGGCAACACCTTAGGACTTCTTGGAAAATTATTTGATTTTCCTGAGGATTCAAATGGTATCAAGCGGGTTTTCCGTGTTCCGTACATTCAGTATGTTAAGGGTGAGATCGATGTGCGATCTTACCATTATTTTGGTGGCGACAGGCAGTTTGTTGCAAGAATAAATACCGGCATAGGACATCCCGGAAAAAATAACAAAACCTTACCATTTGAGAAGAATTTTTACGCGGGTGGTTCCAGTGGTGTACGGGCATGGCAGGCAAGAACATTGGGCCCCGGGAATTATAACAGAAGCTCAATAAATGATTCTACCACCCGGGCCAACCTGCGGAACCTCGACCAGCTTGGCGAAATTAAATTTGAAGGTAACCTGGAGTACCGGTTTAAGCTCTTGAATAATTTCTTTGGCGCCAGGGTAAGGGGAGCTGTATTTGGCGATTTCGGAAATATCTGGCGATTAAAACCTACACTTGAAAATCCAGGTGGTGAATTTAAATTTAATAGGGTCCTCAACCAGATGGCTCTCGGAACAGGCGGCGGATTGAGATTTGACCTGGATTATTTCGTACTACGGTTTGATGCAGGTATAAAAGTTAAGGATCCCCAGTTCACAGGGTCAGATCAATGGGTAATCAGATATTTATTTGATAAGAAAGAATTTAAAGATAATTACTACGCAACAAACAGGCCGGATAGGTATCGATTTGTGATCTATAATTTTGGTATCGGAATGCCATTCTAGAAAAGTGATTTTAGCCCGTCAAAAATCGTATCGAAAAATGTAGGAATACTTAATCCTTTGTTTGAATTGAAATAAAAAATTGCAACGAAAAGGATGATCGCTATCAGAAGAAATTTTCTGAACAGCATGGCAATAAAAATAAGGCCTAGCGGAATTAATATAAGAATAAGCCAATTGATCTTAATTGGATTGAGATCTGTCCCTTTCTTAATTACATAGAACAATTTACCAAAAGTTCCATTCTCGTTAGTGTGCCTTAAATAAAGAAAAGTAGACTTGTCTATCTGTTGAGGAGCTACGGCTACGCCGTCGTTAAATCGCAGATCCTGCTTAAAACCGTTAATGGTAAACTGGAAATTTCCCGAAATATGTTCTAATGGCTTTTCTTCAGCATCACAGGCAATAATGGCTATCTTTTCATTTTTTAACAGGTTCTCTTTAACAATGAAATTAGGGATCAGCAAGCGTTGGGAATCTGTTTGCGAAAAAGCCCGGAATGTTAGGATAGAAATAATAAATGAAAAGAGAATGATTTTTCTCATGAGTTTATAAAATTATAATTGAGATCATAGTTGATAAATGTTTATTCAAATGATCGTTTATTGTAGATCAAATATCCGATATGAAACATAATTCCATATCTTTTTTTAACATCATCGTATTGGTTAAAACTCAAACTAACAGGTCCGGCAAAAGAATGATATACGAACCCTGCTGTTGATGAAAGCTTCAGGCCTTTAAATAATTCACCATAATCGGTGGTCTGGTGGTTTTTGAGCTGAAATTCCTCCAGTGGCTGAAACAGATAACCTTCTAAGCGAAACTCGAAATTCCTGGTTAAGTTAAATACATTTTTAATCCCAAACGCACCATACGTGCTGGCCCTGAGTTTTTCAAGGAACAGCGACCTGGAATCCTGAAGGGGGTAAAATGCCGGGGCACTTAAAAGAGTCGATTTATACGTGCTGAAATCAGGTTTGGTACTTACCACAGCCTCGGCTAAGAGGCCTAATGAGTATGCTTTTTTATATAATACATAATGTTCAGTACTTAATTTCAGCCGCATCCACGACCGGTTTTTCTCAACCGGGGCTAGCTGCTCAAAGAATACTTCATTCCTGAAAATATTACCCGGAGCGTATTTTTCTTTTCCGGTGTAAAGACTAAATCCAAGATGAAAACCAAGACCATGGTTGGGATATTGTTTCCGGTTTAATGTGTTCTTATCGATTGAAATTCCGGTGGTTAAGCCGTTAAAACTGCTTACATCTAAGATATCACCTGTTGTAAACTTATTGTTAGGACTAAAGTGATCCGTAAAACCTAAACTTCCGGCATGTATCTCTAGCTTACCATTTTTTGACAAGGGAATACCTGATTTAAGTACCAGTTTCCGGTCGGATTGCTCAATAAAAATAGGATCAAGATTCTCAACCGTAATTTTACTGGTGTTGAAGTAGTTCCAGTGATTGTAGGTTATCTCGCCCTCCAGATAAAACGGTATTTTGGTGGAAACATCTACACGGGTAATTCCCTGAACGGATTCATAGAATCTGCCTGAATAAAAGTTTGTGCTGAAGGTATAAGAATTCTTTCTGAGATAATTGTATTGTAATCCTAAATACAAATTGCTGATTGGCCTTGTCGATATATTTCCGCCAACGTCAATTTTAAAGTTAGTCTGGGGTCTAACAAGCAATTCAAAATCATATATTTTAGCATTTGGCTGGTAGATCATACGGGGATATACTGTTTCGAAATTATCATCAGCAACCAATTTATAATATCCCTCGCGGATGTCTTTCAGGCTGATATCTGTGCTGTCCTGCCTGAATACTCCGGTAATGTACCTGGTTTTATGCTCATCAATGCCCGATACCTTAATATTTTTAAAGGCAAGACTATCTTTTGATTTAAATTTTTCTCTTTTTAATGCCAGTTCTTCGGGAGTTACCCTTCGGGATATAGCTTGTTTAATTTTAGGCATATCCACAATCGCAGCATTATAACCATGAAGGATAATTTCCTCAACAGGACTGAAATTAGCTGAATTATATTCTCTCAGGTCTGGTTGGATATAAACTCCTTTTTCTCCGATAGCGGTAGAATCTGTTTTGGATAAAAGCATATACCATATAAAACGGTTGATTATCTTTTCGTCATCGTCTTTTGGATATTCATTAAAGGTTTTTGAAGATACATTTGCTCCTATGATATAATCAGGATCAAAGTCTTTCTGCATAATGTCAATCGGAAAGTTATTGTATAAACCGCCATCAAATACATATTTACCACCCACTTTAACCGGGCGGAAAAGCAAGGGTACGGTCATGGTACCACGAATTGCTTCAACCAGGCTTCCACTCTTTACTGCTATTGTTTTCTGGGAAAAAACATCAGCTACAACACATCTGAACGGAACGAATAAGTTATCAAAATCATCATTTGCATTAGCTGAAGCCTGTCCGAAAAGCTCTAACAGCGCAAAATTGAGCGGGATATCATTAACCAGGCCGGAACGGAAACGTGGATGGAAGTCTTTGTCAATCCGTATCCGGGTGGAGAACATACCCGGATTATCTGGTTTCTTTTTAAAATAAAACCTGTAATCACTTTTAAATCTGCCGGAAACCCAATCCTGAAAATCTTTACTTAAAGCAACGCGTTCAATTTCTGCCGGGGAGTATCCCGCAGCATACATACCTCCAACAATGGCACCCATAGAAGTGCCTGTAATATAGTCAATGGGGATGTTGTTTTCTTCCAGGGCCTTTAAAACCCCTATATGAGCAAGTCCTTTAGCACCACCTCCACTAAAAACCAAACCAACTTTCTGGGCAAAGGATGGGCTGTTAAAAATCCATTGGATAATAAAAACAAATAACAGCTTTCTCATGATGAAGAAATTTCACCTAAAAATACTTGTTTTTACCATAACGTAGCGGGTCTTAAAAAAAAACATCCCGTACCGGTATTTACCAGTACGGGATGTTTGCAGTTTAAATTATTAGTTTTTAGAATGAAAATCCAACAGAGAAAGAAAGTACCCGATTGGTCGTTTTTCCTTCACCACCGTCTCCGGTTGGTCTGAGGTCGGTTAAACCGATTCCATAACCTGCTCCCAGGTTCAACCCGCTGTTTAGCTGAACTCCACCCAGAACGTTAACGCCAAAGTCAAGGCCTTTGAGGTCATCGCTGTCATTAGAGCCAAATTCAAGGTCTCTTTCAGTTGTAGAACTGTTTGTTTTAACCTCATTTTGTCCGGCAATTGCAAAACCGAGATACGGTCCGGCACCAAGGAACAAATGTGTAGCACCTCCAACGGGTAATTTACCCACCAGGTTAACCGGTACTTCAATCCACATGGTGTTTTGCTCTATCTCAAGATCTGAGCTGCTCACAAATTTTCCACCTTTTCCCTGAAGGGAAATTCCGGGCTGGACAGAGAAATTAGTTGACAGAGGTGCATCCAGATAACCGGTGACATGGAAATTGGTTGTTGTTTCTGTGTCGGGGTTGTCAGCATTATCTGCTCCGAAACTGTACTTCGGTAAGTTAACACCAGCTTTTAATCCCCATTTCTGTTGTGCAACAGCAGTGCTTCCAATAATGGTAGCTACTGCTAGTACTAGTAACTTTTTCATAATCATTTCAAATTTTATTTGTGTGGTTAACTAATAAGCAACTTATGAGCCAGAATTTTTTCTCCGTCATTGAATGTTGTTTTTCTGATAGTTAACATAATACCTGACAATGCTATGACAAGGGGTATTTATGGTTATTTGGAGGTTTTTGGGTTCAATTTGTAGTTAATACTGTACAGTTTACCTGACTTAATCAAATCTTTTACCCTAATCTTTTGTAATTTTACAGGATGACCAGGGAAGTACTAGGAAACAAACGCAAAGCATTAAATATCAATCTTGACAATTATATCTACGGTACATTTGCTGAAATTGGAGCCGGACAGGAAGTTGCAAGAAATTTTTTTACTGCGGGCGCTGCATCAGGAACGGTAGCTAAAACCATGTCTGCTTATGATATGGTTTTCAGTAATTCTATTTATGGATCCGAAGAGTCAGGGCGTTATGTTACTAAGTCCAGGCTGGAAAAGATGCTAAAGCATGAATTTAACCTGCTATCAGAACGACTAAAAGGACCAAAATATAAGGGAAAAACTTTTTTTGCATTTGCAGATACTGTAACTACCCTGAATTTTAATAAAACCAACGATCCGCATGGCTGGTTGGGTATCCGTTTCCAGATTACTCCGAACGGTGAAGCGAACGATATTATTTTCCATGTCAGGTTATTAGACAGTGATTCAAGTTTGCAGAATAATGTTCTTGGTATTTTAGGGGTAAACCTGGTTTACGCCGCCTACTACTACCATGATAATGTGCAAACCATGATTGAATCATTAGTAGATAATCTTTCCGAAGGGTCTGTAGAGATTGATCTGGTAAGCTTAAATGGGCCCATATTTAAAGATGTGGACGATCGGCTGGTAAACTTATACCTGATAGCCAAAGGGTTTTCCGGCGCTGCCATTTTTGATCCTCATGGCCGTGCTCATCAGTCTAAGGATATTCTGTACAAAAGGGATGTAATGATCCTCCGCACTAAGTTCGGACAAAAATCTACTCCTAACTTCGATCTTTTCAATAAAGCTGTTGAACAGTTTAAACGATCGCAGAATGTAAAGGATAAAAACATACTGGTATTAATAGAAGTGCTCATGACAAATCTTCTGGATGGTGCCGAGGTGCTGAGTAATGAAGATCTGGAACGTTTGGCTAAACGGGCGGAAGAGTTATGCAAAACAGGTAACCACGTTATTGTATCTGACTTTACCCGCAATCATAACCTGGCAAAATACCTGGCAAGATGTAAGCCTGCCAGTGTGGGAATATCAACCAACATTGCTAACCTTAAAAATATATTTAATTCCAAAAATTACGGTTCAAATTATACCGATGAGTTGCTTAGATATATCAGCGATCTTTTTAGCGGAAATGTAAAGCTTTATGCATATCCATACCTGGATAAAAAGAATAATCAGATTATTACAACGCGAAATATTCCGGTATCACCAGAGGCCAAACCATTATTTGAATTTCTTGTAATCAATAATTATATAACTGATATAGAAGAATATGATACCAAGGATGTAAAGACTGTTTAGGCCTGTAGATTAATTGCGCATATTAATATACTGCAAAGGCTGTCCGAAATCTTCTGTTTTACAAAGAGAGATCACAGCCTGCAGATCATCAATCTTTTTAGCCTGAACCCTCACCTGGTCATCCATAATAGAAGCCTGCACTTTTAGTCCGCTGTCTTTAATTTTCTTAACTATTTTTTTCGCAGCTTCCTTATCAATACCTTCCTTTATTTTTATTTCTTTACGGATCATATTTCCTGAAGCATAATACTCTTTGCCCATATCCATGCTTTTAGGATCAAGATGCTGTTTCACCATTCTGGAAATGATCGAATCAATGATTGCTTTTAGTCGCATTTCATTTTCAGTTACAATAGTGATCTCACTTGTTTTTTTGTCGAGCTCAACCGTACTTTTTGAATCATGAAAGTCGTAACGGTTTAGGATTTCTTTTTTAGCGGTATTAATTGCATTGTCGAGTGTTTGTCCGTCAATTTTGCTTACGATATCAAATGATGCCATGATTTAAAATATTAGTTGAGAATTAATTTTATAGTGGTAGATTTAATTATAAAACAAATTGTGCTTTTCTGATATTATTACAAAAATCGCGATTATGAAATCGAAAAAAGCAAAAATTGAAAAAAAACCTGCAAAAAAGTCTGAGAAACGGGTGGTTAAGAAAGAACTGGAGACCAGTTTAACAGATAAGTTTCTTGATGTTATCCGCAGTTTTGGACATGATGCCGGTAATCTGACCAAGGATGTAAAAAAGCTGAGCAAGTCGCTGGCCAAGAAGTTAGCTGATAAAGTTTCATCGCTTAAAGCATCAGATAAGCCAAAAAAAATAGCAAAGAAACAATCTGCTGTCTCAGACACCAAGCTTAAAAAGGATGTTAAAGCACCTAAAAGGTTAACAAAAGCTGAGAAGGTTGTAGCCAAATCTTCTGCAACTGCTGCAGCTGGAAAGAGAACTGCATCAACTGTGAAAGTTACTCCGGCTGCAAAAGCATCACCAACCAGGTCGGTTTCTAAAACCCCGGGAACTGCTGCAACTAAAAGTTCAGGCGCAGCTACGGTAAAAACTTCCAAACCCACAACGACGAAACCAGCCGCAGGAACAGTAAAAAGCATTCCCAAAACTTCCGGAGTAAGTGCTGCTCGTAAATCGGTTGCACCAACGGTTAGAAAACCTAGGTCTAAACCCGAAACTGCATCAAAAGAAAGAACAACGCCCCAATCAAAAGATATTAATCAGCCGGTAACTACTGATCCAACTTTAGACAGAACAAATAATAGCGAAACGATGTAGTAATAGTATTACATCAATTTAATATTTTATTAACAAATAATACAGAGTTTTACAGTCCTGGCCCGGTGGTTGGGACTGCTCATTTAATTCATGTCTAAAAGTAATATACCTTTTACCAATCGTGAGATCAGTTGGCTATACTTTAATGAACGTGTACTTCAGGAGGCGGCTGATAAAACGGTTCCTTTAATTGAGCGTATCCGTTTCCTGGCTATTTTTTCTTCAAATCTCGACGAGTTTTACCGTGTCAGGGTAGCAACTCTTAACCGTTTAGCTAATGTTAATACAAAAGCGAAGGAAGTTTTCGGGTATAATCCAAAGAAAATCCTTAACCAGATTAAAAACATAGTTGTCAGACAGGAACGGAAATTTAATCACTTATTTGAGGATGAAATAACAAAAGAACTGGCAGATGAAAAGATTTTCATTTTAAATGAGCAGCAGCTAAATGTAAGCCGTGGGCAGTTCGTCAGACATTATTTCAGGGAGAAAATATTATCGAACCTGGTTCCGGTAATGCTTGATAAGGACAAACCGCTGCCTGAACTTAAGGACCGTGCCATCTATTTCCTGGTTAAATTAACCCGGAAAAGAAATAAGGAAAAGAGCAGATATTCGTTAGTGGAGATCCCTACAGATACTCTGGATCGGTTTTTAGTATTACCCGAAACTAATAATCTAAAGTTTATTATTCTTCTGGATGATATTATACGGTATTGCCTTGACGATATTTTTTTCATTTTTGAATATGATACCATTGAGGCTTATTCAATCCAGCTTACCCGAGATTCGGAGCTTGACCTGGACCGTGATGTAAGTGAGAAATTTATTGACGCCCTTACCAAGAGTTTGCAAAAACGTAAAAAGGGTAAGCCGATGCGTTTATTGTACGACAGCGATATGCCGTTGGATATGTTAACTTATCTGGTAGCACAACTTGATCTGAGCACTGATGGTTTGATCCCAGGCCACCGGTACCATAAGTTTAAAGATTTTATCAATTTTCCTAATGTTGGAAGACCTGAGCTGGTATATCCTAAAAAAGAACCGCTTCCTATCCGTGAGCTCACAACGGGACGCAGTATGTTTGCTCAAATAATAAAAAAGGATTTTCTGGTTAATTTACCATACCAGTCTTTTGATTACACTATACATTTATTGCGTGAGGCGGCAATTGACCCCAAAGTAAGTGAGATCAGTATAACTTTATACCGGCTGGCCGAAAATTCACGTGTAATATATGCCCTCATTAATGCAGCCAAAAACGGCAAGAAGGTAAACGTACTTTTAGAGCTGAAAGCCAGGTTTGATGAGCAGGCTAATATTTACTGGACAAACAGGCTGGAAGAAGAAGGTGTTCTGGTGAATTATGGTATCCTGGATTATAAGGTGCATTCTAAAATTTGTCTCATTACCAGGAATGAGAAAGGTAAAAAAGTATATTATGCAATACTGGCAACCGGTAATTTTAACGAAAAAACCGCGCAGCTGTATTGCGACCACAGTATTTTTACAGCTAATAAAGACATTACCGGTGAGCTGGTAAAATTATTCGGCGGATTGGAAGAGAAGGTTTTTTATCGGGGATACAAAAATCTGATCGTGTCGCCTTTGGAAAGCCGCCAGAAGTTATATGATCTGATCGATAAAGAAACTGCATTTGCAAAAGCAGGAAAAGAAGCTGCTATTATTTTGAAAATGAACAGCCTTTGTGATGAAGATATTACGATAAGGTTATATCAGGCAAGTAATGCAGGTGTAAAAATTAAAATTATTGTAAGGGGTATGTGCTGCCTGGTTCCGGGTATTGAAGGATTTAGTACAAATATAGAGGTGTTTAGCATAATAGATAAGTACCTGGAGCATGCCCGTGTTTGGATTTTTGCAAATGGTGGCAAAGAACTTTTGTATCTTTCCTCCGCGGATCTGATGACACGTAACCTGGATCACCGGGTAGAGGTGGGGTTTCCGGTTTTGGACCCTGATATCAGGAAAGAGATCCGCGACATTATTGATATTCAGTTAAAGGACAATACAAAATCAAGGGAAATTAATATGCTGAATAATAATAAGTATCGAAAAAAGGGAAAAGTAAGCTATCGTGCACAGGAAGATATATATACATACCTAAAATATAAAGTTACTTACCATTGAGATTTGCTGCCATAGACATCGGCTCTAATGCCGTAAGATTGTTGATTGCTGAAGTAGTATTTGGTGCGGATGAACCCTGGTTTAAAAAAAGCACGCTCATCCGGGTTCCTTTGCGTTTGGGTGATGACGCATTTCTCGACAAGAAGATCTCCGACCATAAAACTGAAGATCTGATAAAAACCATGGTTGCCTTCAGGAATCTCATGGATGTATATAAAGTGAGTGATTACATGGCTTGTGCAACCTCGGCCATGCGCGAGGCTGCAAATGGAAAAGCTATTGTTAACCGAATAAAAAAATCAGCTAATATCGACCTGGAGATCATTGCCGGTCAACGGGAAGCCAATATTATTTATTCAAGTCACATAGAGCAGCACCTGGACCGGAAGAAGAATTATTTATATATTGATGTAGGCGGTGGAAGCACTGAACTGTCAATTTTTTCGGCTAATAAACTTGTTGCTTCCAGGTCATTTGACATTGGTACTATCCGTATACTGGATAACCAGGATAAGGATGAAACGTGGAAAGAAATGAAAGAATGGATCAGGCAGCATGGAAAGGCCCATAAGAACCTGATAGGTATAGGAACGGGGGGTAATATCAACAAATTATTTAAAATGTCTGAAGAAAAGGACAATACACCTTTGGGTATCCTTAAAATTCAGGCCATGTTCCGTGAATTGAATTCATACTCATTAAAAGAACGGATCAGCGTTTTGGGCTTAAATCCTGATCGCGCAGACGTTATTGTTCCGGCATGTGAAATTTATCTTGCCGTAATGAAGTGGGCTGGAGTAAAGCAAATTTTTGTTCCCAAAGTAGGCCTGGTTGATGGAATAATTCAGTTGCTTCTTGAGAAGAATGTGAAAAAGTAAGTTCCGGTACCCCTTCCGGGTGGAATGTTACCTCTTTAATTTAAAACAGGTGCAAACGTTTCCGTAGATTTCGCTGCTTTAGTCGCGATAAATAGTAAACTTTATCTACATTAATGGTCGGAATAGTTGTAATAAATCTCTAGTCATCATCTTAAAATGAAAACTCCTAAACACACTATCATTTATTTGGTTGTAATCTGTAGCATGCTGGTTTCACAATGTACTGTTCAGCAAACCACGGGAAGTGGATGGCAGTCTCTTTTTAACGGTAAAGATCTTCAGGGGTGGAAGCAATTAAACGGCAAAGCGCTTTATGAAGTTAAGAATGGCGAGATTATAGGCACAACAGTATCCAATACACCTAATTCATTTCTTACTACAGAGAAAATGTATGGCGATTTTGTACTCGAACTTGAACTGTTTGTTGACCCTTCTATGAACTCCGGAATTCAGATCCGAAGCTTAAGCAAACCCGAATATCAGAATGGCAGAGTTCATGGCTATCAGGTAGAAGTAGATCCTGCGCCACGGCGCTGGAGCGGCGGTATCTATGATGAGGGCCGCCGCGGGTGGTTATATCCTTTGGAATTAAACCCTCAGGGAAAGGACGCTTTTAAAAACGGGCAGTGGAATAAATATAAAGTTGAAGCTATTGGCAATACGATTCGTACATGGGTTAACGGGATGCCAGCCGCGCATTTGGTTGATGATATGACAGCCAGCGGATTTATTGCATTGCAGGTGCATGCCATTGGTAAAAACGATACTCCCGGTAAACAGATCCGGTGGAGAAATATTCGGATAAAGACAGAGAATCTTAAACCTTCACCAACCGATCATATTTTCGTAGTTAATACCATATCCAATGATGTTTCTAAACAGGAAAAGTCAAACGGATATACATTGTTATGGGATGGTAAAACAACGAACGGATGGCGTGGCGCTTATAAAACCAGTTTTCCAGCAAAAGGCTGGGTTATTAGCGATGGCGAACTGCGTGCCGAAAAATCGGGCGGTGAAGAATCTGCTCATGGCGGAGATATTGTAACTGAGAAAGAGTTTGGTGCATTTGAGTTAAAGTTTGATTTTAAACTGACACCCGCAGCAAACAGCGGAGTTAAATATTTTGTAACTGAATCCGAGGGAAATAAAGGGTCAGCAATCGGCCTGGAATACCAGTTATTGGATGATAAGGGTCATCCGGATGCTAAAGCAGGAATTAGCGGTAACCGTACACTGGCATCTTTGTATGATCTGATCGCTTCTGAAAAAGTTCCTGCATCCATTAGAAAAATAGGGGAATGGAACCAGGGAATGATACGGGTTTATCCGGATAATACTGTTGAGCATTGGTTAAATGGCTATAAAGTAGTTACCTATAAACGCGGGTCAAAACAATACCTTGATTTAGTGGCAGGTAGTAAATATAAGAACTGGCCAAACTTTGGAATGGCGCAAAAAGGACGTATCCTTTTACAGGATCATGGTGATGCGGTTGCTTTCCGGAGTATAAAGATCAGGGAGCTTTAGGTTTAGTTCTGAGTTTGGAGTCTGGAATCCAGGCTCAATGAAAGTAACATCTGTTTATCACCATGAAGATATTACTTTACAACTATCCTTGATTAATAATTAAACTGTAGCGTTTCATTGTT
>DASWTL010000156.1:0-23504 GCA_036402155.1 Sphingobacteriaceae bacterium
ATGGTAGATGTTCGGCACCATATCCAATGCACATCTGAAGTACCAAACGGCCATCATCAGCGCTTAGGTCACAATCTAATCCAAACTACCGCTGCCCACTTAACAAGCGGTCTTGACCTGTCTAAGAAAAGCCAGCATGGCGTTACATGGGGAGAGCATCATTCTACTATTTCACCCGTTGCAGGCACATTTTATTCTTCAGCGGTGAACAATGCTTTTTTTAATTCAGTGCTGTATGCCTATGGATCATGGAGTTCTGAACCATTATTTATTGATGGCCAAAGCGATACATTGTATGGCGATATGTTTGTTGAGGTTAGACCAGGCTCGGCCTCAAATTTTTATCAGGATGACGTTGCTAATATAAGTTCCCTTAACTCCACCCAGCAGGTACTTTACTCGATAGGTCCTCTGGATATAGACGCAAATCAGGTAGTGGAAATCAGGTATAATGCTGCGTTTGATCCTGCGGCAGGACAAACCACAGTAATTTCAAAAATTGTTAGAGCTACATCACCAACCGCCACCACAGGAACTACTGTCCAGAGTGCATTAGCCCGTCGATTCCATAGTAACTATGTTTTCAGTCGAATAGTACAGTCAACAGCCGATAAAAACGGAAGCACTCCGCTTACAGGACAATATTACAATGTTGTAGCGTACAGAACAGCCGGTGCTTCTACTTGTCCGGTAATGACTACCTGGGGCGAATTAGAGGTTATAAAACGGTAATATATTAGCAAGTGTTTAACTAGCCAAAATGAAAGAACGGGTCTGTATTATAGATGCGGTAGTTCAACGCACCGGAGGTGCCACAAGCTGCCCCGTTCTTAACTGGGAGAGCTGAAAGTAATAAAAAAATAAATCCAACTTCTCAGAACGCGATAAAGGAGAGTGTTTGCAAAGACGCTCTCCTTTTTTTATGCAAAAATTTCATCCTGATTATCAATATATTAATTACAAAACAACAAAAAACAACCAGTCTATCTCTATACGTTCATACATTTCAGCTAACCAAAGATTATATTTTTCGTATAATAGATTCTATCGATGTATTAACAATAAGATTCAGGCAACAACATTCTACAATTTTGGGTAAACGTTTTCAATTCATCAGATATAGATCAATCTATCTTGTAAGCTTCCTACTTCTACTGATTATCCCTGGAATTCGGGCAGGGCAGTCACCAGATTATGCCATACAAGCCAACATCATTTATCATTTTACAAAATATATCGATTGGCCTGAGAATAAAAAATCAGGTGATTTTATTATTGGTATAGTAGGCGATACGCCAGTATATGATAAACTAAGAAGTTTACTCACAAATAAAACGGTAGGCACCCAGAAAATCGTTATAAAAAAAATCTCACCAGGGTCAGCTTCGCTTGATTGCCACATTTTATATATCGGTGAAGACGAAAGTCAAAGCATGAAAAAGATTGCTGAACGAACTGCCGGAGCTCCCACATTACTGGTCTCAAAAGAAAGAGGACTTGCCGAAAAAGGATCCTGTATAAATTTCATTGTTGTTTCAGACCATTTGAAGCTGGAAATCAATAAAAACAATATTGAACAAAGGAATCTAAGGATTGCCTCAGAACTTCTTAAACTGGGAAAAGTAGTAAAATAGTTACCTATAAAACAAGTATATGATTAAACCTATACATATAAAAGTCACCTTTTTTCTTGCTGTTATGATGCTGGCAGCGACTAATACCTATAGTCAGGCTGATACGACCAATCAACAAGTTTATGAGAACATGACATTGGAGGAATTGCTTAATGTAAAGATCACTACAGTATCTAAAAGCTCACAAAATGCTGGTGATGCCCCGGCATCTGTCATTGTCATTAATTCGCAGCAATTACGATCCAGAGGCTACCTTAACCTGGCGGAGGTGTTAAACGATCTTCCAGATGTAAAGCTTAACGATAAGTCAGATCCACAATATTTTAATTCATTCAACATCAGGGGAATTAATGGTCCAGACCGGTTCGTAATACTCCTTGATGGCATAAAGATTTCATCCCCTACAAATGATCCCCTGCCCATTCTTGAAAATTATCCAATTTATCTTGCAAAGCAGATAGAAGTTGTGTTTGGCCCTGGTTCAGCGCTTTATGGTGCGGATGCTATGGCCGGAGTGATCAACATTATAACTTATCAGGAAGACGATAGAGACTTACTTCAGGCGACAGTTATGGGTGGCATGTATGGTTACAGTAATCAGAATCTTTTTCTTAAAAAGAAGCTAAGGAATGGTTTTAACCTTTCAGCCGGAGGTCAGTATACGTATGATAAACAGCCCGATTATTCTAAAATATACCCGAACGAATATCCAATGACAGGTCAGCAAACCGGTATCTTTAATACTGCATATGGCCCAATAAATCCAACTCAATCATTGGATCCGGATTATAGTGCACCAGTTAAAACACATAATATATACCTTGTGTTGGAGCAGAAAGGTTTCGATTTTAAGATTCTCCACCACTATGCTCAGATACCTTCAAGTACTACTCTAAAACCAAATAATGCGGTTTACAATAAAGACGTTTTTTACGGACAGGGAGTTACTACAGCAAATCTTTCATTCGCTGACTCCATTGGGATCCTGAAATCGGTTACCAGCTTACAGGGAAGCAGTTATAGTGTGAGCCCCGGATCCAATTATCGAAACCTGTATGGAGCCATGGCACATGGTTACAAATATAGTAACGGCTCCATGATTAAGCTGGATGAACAGTTAAGTACAGCTGTTAATAAAAATATCCAGGTAACAGGTGGTGTAACCTATGAATTATTCAAATCAATACCCAAATCAGTTGAACTTTCTTCACCTCAAAAAAGAGGTAACGCCGTTGAAGGCATACTACTGAACTCCACAGATGTATTTAACCCGGAGGGTATTCCTGCAAAATTTTACCCACTGACTTATACTAATATCGGCTCATTTCTTCAGGGTCAGTTTACCCCCCTTAACAAATTAGCAGTGACCTTTGGAATGCGCTACGATCATAATTCCAGATTCGGATCAACAGTGAATCCCAGAATTGGAGTAGTCTATAACCAATCGGTTAACACGATAATAAAAGCGCTATATGGAACTGCATACTGGGCGCCATCACCACAAATCTCTTACGAGCAATATGGAAGCTTTTATTCGGAAGATGGCGGAAGAAATTATAAATCTGATTTTTGGCATCTTCCGAATCCGGATCTAAAACCAAGTACCTCAGAAACTGCAGAATTTAGTGTAAGTCAAAAGTTTAAAAGCTTTTTAAACATCACACTAACAGCCTATTATACCAAGGTGTATGATTTAATCACCAACGTTTCTGATAATGGCAACACCAATCTTTACAACAACCGTTACCTGGGTTATCCCGTTTCGTATATCGAAGTTCCGGTAAATACCGGAACGCAGAAAACCTATGGAGGCAATCTGAATGTAAACAGCATATTTAATATCGGACAATCAAAGTTCAACATATGGTCTTCTATCAGCTATGTTGATGGTTCTGTTAACCAATTTGGCAATTTTGCCAGAGGTACAAAGGTACATTTGCCATTTATAGCGCCATGGCAGTTCCGTGCCGGTTTTGATGGCCGTTCACAAAATTTCAACTATTCTGTACGGCTACTTCGGTCAGGAAAACAAAGAGTAACAGGCTTTACAAATCCCGATAATCCACATGAGCGACAGTTGCTTGACGGTTATACACTTGTAAATGCATCTGCAGGATATACGTGGAACAAGTTTACGTTATTTACAAGAGTAAGTAATGCATTAGATAAAAGGTATCGCCATCCAATCACTGTTAATCTGGATGACAATAACTCAGTGACCTTTCATGGAGCATTGCAGGATCCTTTACGGGTGGTAGCCGGCCTGGCGTTGCGTTTTGAATAATTTCCGGTACAATGAAAAACACATTTCTAAAAAATCTTAGTCTGCGCCACCGGATCTACCTGAGTTTTTTACTATTGGTATCACTATTTGTGATCAATACCATCATTACTATCCTGATAATACAGAAGAACAAAAAAATATCCACAGACCTATCTACCATAATTGACCCTTCTCTTCAAAACATTGATGATTTCAAAAAAATAATGCTTGAATCAAAAATGTATACAACTAACTGGGTTTTCTTAAGATCCAAGCAAGAAGACAAAGATGCTTTAATCAAGCTTCATCAGGTAGATTATCCTGTTTTAAAATCAAAGCTTAGCTCTTATTCGACAAAATGGACTGATACCCAATCGGTAGACAGCTTAAATAAAGTTTATTCAGATTTTGAAGATCTACTGAAGATTGAAAAAGAGATTATGAAATCTTTAGAGAAATTTCAGGATTATGATGATCCGGTAATTAAACTGACGGCGGAGTTTATGATTGAAGATGAAGTTCTTCCCCGTACCACGGCTTTAATGAATTCCCTGAATAGAATTGAATCTGTCAAAAAGGCTATCAGAAGTCAGGAGAACAGCAACCTTAAAGAATCGTCGGAGACACTGCTGGTCTTTATTTTTATTCTGGCCATCACAATTATTTGCATCAGTATTTTTCTATCCATCTATATGACGAAGGTCATCATCGGCCCGATTAACAAAATCAGGCATATCGTAAATGATCTGGGTAAGGGAATTATAAATCCGATAAATCATACCGGAAACAAGGACGAGATTGGAGATATGATACAGTCGGTGAACAACCTTTGTGAAAAATTGCAGGGAACGGCCATTTTTGCTAACGAGATCGGGAATCGAAATTTTGAAATACCATTCCATCCGCTCAGCAAAGATGATACATTAGGCAAAGCACTTATCGCGATGCGTAATAATTTGCAGATAAGCGAGCAGGAACTGTCTGACTATGCAAAAAATCTGAAGGAAAAATCCGAGGAACTTCAGACAAAAACGGCTCACCTGGAAATCATGAACATTGAGCTGCAAAATGCCCGTGAGAATGCGGAAAGAGCAAATCAGGCAAAAAGTATCTTTCTGGCTACCATGAGTCATGAAATTCGAACCCCCATGAATGGGGTTATGGGAATGACCTCCTTGCTGGCTGAAACTGATCTTAACAATGAGCAGAAAGAATACCTGGGGGCCATTCGAACCAGCGGCGATGCGCTTCTTTCTGTTATAAATGATATTCTGGACTTCTCCAAAATCGAGTCGGGGCAAATGGATCTGGATATAGCTGCTTTTGATCTGCGGCAGTGCATTGAGCAAGTAATGGATTTATTTGCCAGAAAAGCGGCAGAACAAAAAATAGATCTGGTTTATCAAATAGACCACACCATTCCCATTCATATTATTGGGGATAGCCTTCGCTTACGGCAAATTTTGATCAATCTGGTAAGTAATGCGATTAAATTCACCCAGAAGGGAGAGGTATTTGTTAAAGTAAACCTGGTAAAAACAATTAATGATACCATTGAACTTCTGTTTGAGGTACGGGATACAGGGATTGGAATACAAAAAGAGAAGCTCTCACGGTTGTTTAAAGCCTTCTCACAGGTTGACTCCTCCACTACCCGGAAATATGGAGGCACAGGCTTAGGACTTGTTATCAGTGAACGTCTTGTAAAACTGATGGGAGGAAATATTTGGGTTGAAAGTATTGAAGGGCAAGGAACCACTTTCAGTTATACCATACTAAGTAAGCCTGTTCACGAATCTGAAAAACACTATGCGCATTTTAACACTTCAGAAAATGAAGGCAAAAAAGTATTAGTGATTGATGATAACATGACTAATTTAACTATCCTGAAAAATCAGCTTGAGTTATGGAAATTAGTACCAACTCTGGCCTCGTCTGGTAAAGAAGCGCTTGAAATTCTGTTTTCAGAAAAGAAAGAGTTTCAATTAATTATTACTGACATGCAAATGCCTTTATTGGATGGAGTTGAGTTAGCCCGGGAAATAAAAGCCAGGATGCCACAGATGCCAATTATTCTGTTAAGTTCGATAGGAAATGAAACTAAATCACAATACCCTAATCTGTTTAATTCTGTTCTGACAAAACCTGTAAAACAAGCCCAGTTGTTTAATTTGATTCAAAGGGAACTAAAAAGCCAACATACTGACAATCAGGAGACCAAAAGCAAAAGCCCTTCTTTATTATCGGATGATTTTGCTAAAATGTATCCCCTGGATATTCTCCTGGCAGAAGACAACCTGATAAATCAGAAACTAGCTATTCGTATATTAAGCAAACTGGGTTACTCTCCGGATCTGGCCACTAACGGAGAAGAAGCTATACACCTGCTTGCCGAAAAGCCTTACCATATTATATTAATGGATGTATTGATGCCCGAGATGGACGGACTGGAAGCAACACGGTTTATCAGAAAGAACAGTACATATCAGCCGGTTATCATAGCAATGACTGCGAATGCCATGCCTGAGGACAGGATCGATTGTATAAAAGCGGGAATGAATGATTTCATTTCTAAACCAATAAACATCGAAACCCTGTTAAAACTGCTACAGGAAGCCTGGGAAAACATCGCACATAAACAAGACCGCAGATCAGAAATACAAAAGATCTGATAAGCCGTGCAACGATAACCCAATATCGTTTTCCGTTGCAAAATGAACAATTTCAACATCTTCATTTAAATTCGTTTTATATTGATTCGCTGGTAAAACCTCAACCCGAGTTTTATTTCTATATTACCCCTAAATACAGGTATATGACACCAAAAGATAACTCCAGGCGAAAATTCATACGTCAAAACTCAATTGCAGGCATTGGCATATTAACCACTAAAGGAAATGAATATAACATTATCAATTCAGACAAAACGACCCATGACTCAGAGACTCTCTTAATTAATACGATTGGTCAATTTTCATTGGAGAATCTCCGGAATGACTACAATAAATACCTTTTTGACAGATTTATTCCGAATATGGACAAGCTTGTCATTGACCATGAATTCGGTGGATTTATGTGTAATGTGGACATTGCCGGCTGGAAAGTTTTATCTACCGACAAAAAAGCCTGGTTCGAGGGCCGAGGTATATGGATTTACTCTTTTCTATATAACAAATTTAAAAAAGATCCCCGGTTTCTTGAAATTGCACGAAAATCTATAGACCTGGTTATGACCCTCAGGCCGGATGACGACAGCTTTTGGATATCATCGTTTGACCAGCAGGGAAAACCGGCAGACAGTGTTGGAGCACGTTATGGAAACCAATTCGGACTTCCGACTTCAGCAAAAGGGGATTTATATGGTAATATGTTTATTGCGGAAGGTTTGGCTGAATATGCCCTGGCTTCCGGCGAGGAACAATATCACGACATCGCAAAAAAAATCATTCTGGGCTGTATGGCTAAATATGATGAAGCGGATTATGCTTACCATGTTAACTACCTCGATCCGGAAATCAGTAACGTTCCCGGATCAAGGGTATTGGGGCATTGGATGATCTTCCTGCGTTCTGTAAGTCAGATGCTTGAAGTAAAACCTGATGCAGAGCTTGAATCTATTGCGCAGCGATGCGTAAATGCGATCATTAATCATCATCTCAATCCACACTACGGACTTTTAAACGAGGTATTAAATCATGATTTTAGTCGGCCTGTAAATGAATTTGAGAACTTTGCATATCTGGGCCATGGAATTGAAACGCTCTGGATGGTAATGGCAGAAGCTATCCGTAAAAATGATGCCGCTCTTTTTCATAAAACAATCGAAATATTCAAAAGGCATGTTACTGTTGCCACTGACGATGTTTATGGTGGTTATTTCAGATCACTTGACCATGTAGATAACAACACCTGGAAAGTTGATAAGGTGCTATGGCTGCACGAGGAAATAATGATAGGCTGCATGATGTTAATTGAGCATACCGGAGATATATGGGCTCAACAATGCTTTGAAAAAACATTCAATTATATTCAGCAAAAGTTCATCCGTCCTGGTTATGCCTTCTGGATCCCGGGCGGAGACCGGCAACTGGCTGAGCATCAGACCGGACGGGCGGAACATTACCATCATCCCCGCCACTTAATGCTTAATCTTTTAAGTATCAACCGTATACTTGAACGGAAAGGCAAAACTTCAGGAATATTCGATTAGCAGGTCAAGTCATCCTGGAAAAGGAAAAATTCTTACAAATTAAAAATCCAGATCGTTAATAAATACGATCTGGATTTTTCATTAATAAAAAACGCTTATATCTGTTTTACTAAATGAGTGAACCGGATTCAGAAAGGTGGATCAGCGCATTTTTAACGCTCCCCTTAGCTAACAAGAGCTCCTTTGCCGCATCATAATCAGAAATGCTTCCTTTATTCATCAGCATCTTTACAGCTCTATCGGTTATTTTATCATTAATAAGTTTAACATTCACCATCTGGTTATCTTCTACTCTTCCAAGCTGGATCATGGTAGTCGTGCTGATCATATCAAAGATCATCTTTTGAGCAGTACCGCATTTCATACGGGTACTTCCACTTATAAATTCCGGTCCGGTAATAACTTCAACAGGAAAATCAGCATGTTCTGCTATTGGAGATCCCGGATTGCTAACTATACAACCGGTTGTAACATTATTTTTCCGGCATTCTTTTAATGATGACAAAACAAATGGGGTTGTGCCACTCGCTGAAATACCCAATACAAAATCCTTTGATGATATATTTTTTTCCTGCAGCATTTTCCAGCCTGCATCCACTTCGTCTTCCTTGTCTTCCAAGGCTTCGATTAAATGCTCAACTCCACCTGCAAGAATTACGTTGACCATCCCCTCAGGAACACCATACGTAGTTGGAAGCTCAATGGCATCTAATACAGAAAGACGTCCTCCGCTGCCAGCGCCAAGATAAAATAATCTTCCTCCAGCCTTTAATTTAGAAACGATTTCAGTAATGAGTGAATTAAGTTCAGGTAATGCCTTTTCAATGGCTAGTGCAACTGTTTTATCTTCGTTATTAATATGTGCTGTAATTTCTGATATGGAAAGTGTTTCCAAATTTCTGTACCTGGATGGCTGTTCAGTAATTGAGGTCATTTTATAGTATGATGTGATTAATTAAATATGCGTTTTTATGCGTTTTGAGTTTACAAATATACCGCATAGAATCATATTTTCCAAACTTTATCACTAATGTAATAATTCTTCGATAAAACTCTCGAACGCGTTGTTTATTTTGTCTTGAAAACGGGGTAGCAATTTTATGAAAACAAATCACTTTGCACTGGTAAAAGTTTACTAAATTGGCACTAAGTACTTATACCTCCCTATTATTTTGCTCAAACATGAGAAGAATCCTGTTAATTTTCACTGCATACCTCCTCCAGTTCGTAAATTCCGGCAGTTATGCACAGACCACCCTGGACAAATCTGTTAACTGGCAGAAACTCAATAAGTCCCATGACCTGTTTTTGTCACCCTGGGGGCCATATTCTAAAAAATATGCAGGAATTTCCCATATCCAGGAATTTAAATCGGGTATCAGATTTGATTTCTCGGTGATTACGGGACTATATAGGTACAAACCGGTTATACCGAATGTTCTGTTACATTCAGATTATTATCCATGGGAATCAAATAACGACCTCACACGATACGTATTCAGAAGTGAGATGGCGTGGAAAGATGATGCTTATGCCGATGTAGAGTACAATATTGTTGACTCAAACACAGTGCTGGTTGCGATACATTGCGTGAATAACACCTCGTTACCACAAAACATGGATATAAACCTGATGGCATACCTGGATTATCCTGAAAATTATCCTGAAAAAACCATCAACCCTTCGAATAATGTTTTATGGACGAATGCCGTAGATTACAAATCATTAGACCTTGCAAGCAAAGGACCAAGACATAACCTGATATACGATGGATGGATTGAAGGAGAAGTACGTAACAGTGAATATATTAATGGCAGGGCAATTGGAAAACTATTTGGGCAATCAGCAGGGAACAAAATCACCTACAATGTTACTCTTAACAAAAACCAATTGGCCGGATCAATTAGTTTGCTTTACAGGATGCCTGCCAACAAACAAAGCGCATTTCTTATTAGTGGCTTAGCAAACCAGAAAGCGAATTTAAAAGGTACTGGCAAGTTTGAGCAGGTAGTAATCCCATATACAGCGCAAAAGCCCGGCTCCAATTCGATAACTTTCGAAGCAGAGGGGGCTCCCGACATTGAGTTTAATGGATTCACCATTTCTCCGGATAACCAGCCACCTCAATTTTCAATTCTTGAAAGAAACTTCAAACCTGAAGTAACAGAAGACCTGATTGGTAAAAGTGTCATACTTAAATACCCCGAATTTGATAAATATTATGGTATTAAATGGGAATTTGACGATGCCCGTGTGCGGGAATTCCGTAATGATGAACTTGATATTTATTTAAGACGGCACTTTAATAACCATACTTCAAAGATTTTTACCGGGAATAACAAAGGAAATTTCACAAATGTATATATCCGGCCAATAGAGTTGGATGCAAACGACGAAAAAACAATTTATGCAATGGTTGTAACCGGAAGTTATAACCAAGTAAAAAAACGGCTGAATGATATAAAAGAAGCAAAGATTGCGGCTCTTGAAAAGAAAAAGAGCGAACTGAATGCCACGCCGAAAATATTACCGGAAGGTGAAAAGCATGAATTCGGGCAGAAAATAATGCGCACTACCCTGCTTACCAATATTTTATATCCAATTTATACTCAGGACAGCTACATCCGCCACTTCACGCCCGGAAAGTGGTATACATCCCTTTATACATGGGACTCCGGGTTTACAGCATTGGGGTTAAATGAGATCAATACCAAAATGGCGATTGAAAACATCAACGCATATACAACATCAAGTGATAATCAGAATGCATTTATCCAGCATGGCACGCCTGTACCGGTACAGATATATGCTTTTTATGATCTTTGGAATAAGACCCAGTCAAAAGAAATGCTGGCATACTTTTATCCCAGACTTAAGAAGTATTACGAATTTATGGCTGGCAGGTTTGGAAGCTCAACTACCAGAAATCTGAAATCAAACATGCTTAGAACGTTTGATTATTTCTACAATTCGGGTGGTTGGGATGATTATCCGGCTCAGATGACTGTACATGAACTAAAAGCCACAAAAACTGTTGCTCCCGTAGCAAATACAGCCCACAGTATCCGCCTGGCTAAAATGCTAAAGCTAGCCGCTCAGACGCTGGGAGAGAAAAAGGATATAGTTAAGTATGATGACGATATAAAGGTTTTTACCGCGGGCCTTCAAAAATATTCATGGAATGACACAACCGGATATTTTAGTTATGTAGTTCATGATAATAATGGTAATCCTATTGGACGTTTAAAGGATCCTATAAGTAAACAAGACCATAATATGGGCTTAGATGGAGCATATCCATTATTTGCAGGTATCTGTACGCCGGAACAGGAGGCCGGCTTACTGGATAAGATCTTCTCTGAAAAGCATATGTGGACACCTACAGGAATATGTGTGGTTGATCAGGCTGCCCCCTATTTTAAGCCCGTTGGTTACTGGAATGGATCTGTATGGATGCCGCATCAATGGTTTACATGGAAAGCAATGCTTGACCTGGGGCGTGCTGACCTGGCTCATAAGATAGCTGAAAAAGCACTTGACATTTATAAACGAGAGGTCGATGCTTCCTATTCTACTTTCGAGTATTACTCGGCAAAAACAGGCAGAGGCGCTGGATGGCATCAGTTTGCAGGGCTTACTGCTCCTGTAATTAATTGGTTTTCTTCATACTATAAACCCGGCACAGTTACTACCGGGTTTGAGATCTGGATTGATAAACAATCTTTTAATACTGACCTCTCAAGTTATAAAGGCAATTACTCCTTTGATCAGTCGACACCACCTCACCGCCGGAGCCTTTTGATATGTATGAATCCCGCATTTGCATATAAAGTAAGTTTTAATGGAAAAACCATAGAAGCAGATAATCCATATCCTGGTATGCTCCAGATAACTTTACCTGCTACAAATAAAGATGCATCACTGATTATTACGCCCATAAAGCAATAGAAAGAAGCGGTTCGTCCGGATTTCCATTAAGTTAAAGGATATGCCTGAAAAACCAGGCTTCAGTTTATCCGTTTGGAGCTTACTATTTCAGCCGCAGTCAAAAATGGCTAAATAGCTTTCCTGGAATTTAACGATCAAACGTTAAAATTTCAGGTTATCTTTTAACCATTCGCTTACACCTTCCTGGGTCGTAACTTCGGGCGGTAATACATCATGAATAAGCTTTTCCATCTTGTTTCCTGTATTAGAAAACCTGTAATCCCAAAGTATCATCAATTTATTGATCAGATACACCACTTCATTACCCTCACTACGATCAAAAATAGTACTATCCGGTTTACCATAAACCCTCGGATCACTATTCTGGTATTGTGTCCATTTATAATCTTTATAAAATAGATTTCTTACTGAAAATAATATCATAGCCTGAAGTGCTGTTTAAATAACTGGTTATTTTTTATATTCTTTAGATCGGCAGTTGCGCATTTTTCATGCAGAAAAGGTTCGCTGTTTACGTTAAAACTGCTCATTTATAGCCGGAACCAAGTCTGAAGCAAATTCCGGATTAACACATCAAAGCTGTGTCTTATATTAATTCTTACTAAATGTACGTTAATAAAGACTACCTTCAGTCAAATACTGTCTTAATTATTAAGTATTTATCAGGATCAGGTAATCCTGTAAAAGAAAGTCACCCAGAGAATAAAATTCATGTCAAAAATTAGTTTCAACAATAGCCGAAGTCCCTTTTATAAAATCTTAAAAGAAAAAGTCAATAATTACTTCATAGAAAATAAACTTTGCAGAACCGGAGGGTTAACGCTTTTTTTTAAAAGTATGTTAATTGCACTATCAGCGATCACAATATATGTGATACTTGTATTTTTTACACCCTCCGCTCCCATTGCCATTATTCTTTGTGCTTTATTAGGTATTAGTTTCGCGGCCATTGGCTTTAACATCATGCATGAAGGCGGTCACGGGAGTTTTTCAAAGTATCCCTGGCTTAATAAAATAACTGCATATTCACTTAATATGCTTGGAGGTACAATCCATTTCTGGAAACAAAAGCACAATATTGATCACCATACTTATACCAATATTGAAGGCATGGACCATGATATCGATATCAAATTTATGCGGATGCATGAAAAGCAACCTAAACGCACCTACCACAAATTTCAACATGTGTACTGGATATTGCTTTATGGAATATCCTATATGGCATGGATACTGTATCAGGATTTTGAAAAATACTTCTCTAATAAAATGGGCAGGAATGGCCAGGTAAAAAAACTTGAAAGAAAGGAACACCTGATTTTCTGGCTGACAAAAATCTCCTATGTATTTATATATCTGGTTCTTCCCATAATGATGGTTGGATGGCTCGAAACTCTTATAGGATTTATTATAGCCGGTATTATTTGTGGCTTTTCCATCAGTATCGTATTTCAATTAGCTCATGTGGTAGAAGGGACTGAATTCCCGGAACCAGATTCAAATACGAAGAAAATACAGAGTGAATGGGCTATACACCAGATAAGCACTACAGCAAACTTTGCTACTAAAAGCAGGATTATTTCGTGGTTTTTGGGAGGTCTGAACTTCCAGGTTGAGCATCATTTATTCCCGGGTATAAGCCATATTCATTATCCTCAGATAAACAGTCTGGTAAAAGAAACTTGTAAAGAGTTTAATGTTGGTTACCTGGAGCACCGTACGATGGGAAAAGCTTTTCTATCCCATTTTCTGCACATTAAAAGGCTGGGGAGCGCAGTGTAAGAAGTTCGGAGTTATAGGTCTGAAGTATGATGAACCTTGGTTACTATGCACCATGTACTACCAGTTAGCACCTGTCCGTCCATTCATCCGAAAAGAGTTAGAAAACACAACAATTGGATAAACAATAATTTGGTGAGTCGAACCTGTATGTCCGTTATTTTTTTTCAAGCTTTCTATAGTATCCAATGCCTGTTTCGCCGCCGGGACGTACCAGATCATACTGCCCATCACCATCAATATCCAGAATTTGTTCATTGATTGGAATAACAGGCAACCTGTATCCGGTATAATGCAAACCGATTTGGCCTTTGGTTTTATGAAATATCCTTCCATCCCACCCTGGCTCCTGAAAACTAACAATTATTTCCTTTTCATTATCGTGATCAAGATCTAAAACCTGTAAACCGATATGACGGTTAATTCTGGGCTTAAAATCAGGTCCCAGATCCAACGCTTTAGGAGATGATAATACAGGCACTCCTGCTGGGTCATTTCCAAGATTGATCATATAATAAAGACCTGCACCGGGAAGCGGATCTGATTTTATTCCCAATTGGTAGCTGATCCCTCCTACCAACAGGTCCTCGCGTCCGTCTTCATTTAAATCAATACCCGCAGCGACAGCACGATTATGAATTCTGATCACCTTGCCGGTTGAATCCTTAAGCGGCCCGGAAGACCTGTAAATAAACTTTCCTGTTCCAGCGAGTTCTGAATCATCTTTTAAGAGGTAAAGATGTCCCATGTCTGTGGCAGCAATTAGATGGTTAGTACTTTGATCGTTAAAATTCCATCGTGAAATTCGGTGATATCCCCAGTGCGGAGCTCCCTGCGCATCGGTCTCAGCCGGAACTTTAAATACGCCATTTTGATCCATCAGTTTCAAAGAATCGGTATAATGGAACCGAATTCCATCGCCGTTTTTTTGAACAGGTATAAAATTCCAATGTGTTCCTGAAAAATGAATGACATATCTTTTCCCCTGTTTATCTGTATAGATTTCATTAAAAGCATAAAAAGAACCTTGAGCATCCGGACCATTTATCCAATCGCTAAAGGATAATTGGGGTAAACCATTCTTCCAACCTATTTGCTTAATTTCTGCAACAAAATTGCTGCTTGCCAGCAACAGATTATTCCGGCCATCTTTTTTAAACAGACTTAATTTGGAGTGGAAATTCAACAGTGATGAATCCAGCCCCGAAATATGTACTTCACCCATATTCCTGAACACCGGTTTTCTTTCATTTAACGAATTGATCCGCTTTAAAAAAAATATCTGCTGCTTATTCGAACCGGAGATAACCAGCAATCCCGGAACTCCGGATTCATCCGGATACAGGACAGGCCTGGTATTTGCGCCATGATAGGTTACTGATTCATCCTTACCGGTACCCAGCAAAAAGGGCCTTCTATTTTCATCATTTATCTTTTCAGCAGGTTTTACATAATCAAGCCCCAGTTTTTTTTGATGTTGGATACCCACAGCATGTTTGCTTTCTGTTTTACGGTATTTTACGCCTGAATAGAATGGCCGACCTGAACCATCCGATTGGTCCGGCAGCCACCAAAGGTTACCAGCCTGATCGCCGATTATAAGATCGATAAATTTTGAATGCGATGTTAAATAAATTTCAGGATAAACATAATTATAATACTGATTATCAAGATATCCATTCAGTTCATTCGTTTTTTGATGATTAGGATTTTCAAAGGGGATATTAAATGAAAGATTAGTAGTGAAATCCCTCATAATAGCTGTATCAGATCTTTCATAATGGATCTCAGGAAAGGAGCCCATGCCCGGTAGAAGATACAGGAATCCATCCCGATCTGCAGCAATCAGGTCTGTAACTCCATCTTTGTCCCAGTCAACCGGTTGAAATAAGAGAACACCTGCTTTGCCGGCAAAATATGGATTCTTTAATATCGTTCGCTCAGAAAACTTATCAGATGGATATAAATATAAACCCTGCCAGATACGACTGATTAATAGATCCTGCGAATCCTTACCGGAAACCGGAACCAGGCTGATATCCATTACCCAACCCAGTGATACAGGTCCATGATCCCATTTAAGCTGTTTTGCAGGACCTAGCCTAAAATAAGTATCTGATTTTGGAATTACTGAATCTTGTTGTTCAGGGGGAATCTGCTTATTCGAATTATGATTCTGCGGATCAGCAAATGATATCAGGGCCAACCCCGTAAGAAAAATCAATACCTTAATCATTCAATTATGACTTAAAGTCCAATTAATGGCAATAATGCTTACTGTCTGAAGTTACGCGTAAAGGAAATACAGCCTTAATTAAGTTCAAAAAAAGAAGCCGCCCAGATTACTCCGAAGGCGGCTTCTTAAAAATTGCAAATCTGATATTATGGAGTTATGGTAAGAGTAATCTCTTTTACAACTTGTTTAATATCATCTATTGAGCTGTTAGCTGCAACAAAAACTGCCTTATATGTACCCGGTTTAGCATAAGTATATCTGAACTCTTCAGAAGCTGAGCTCGTTACACCTTTAATTGCTGTTGACCTGTCGGGACCAAGATTAACCTTATCAATTGTAATAGGTTTACTTACAGCCCAGTGTTCGCTTAGCGGATCATTATATGGGCTATTAGGATCGAATGGCACAAACGGAACATATTTAGCTCCTGTGTATGCAGGATCGTTTGGATTATAGATCGGGTTCAGCGGGTCAAAGATCGGATTAGTCGAATCAAATTGAGGCAGGCCCGCATGCAGGTACACATTACCATACATAGTTAACCTTGTTGCACTTACAGAAGACCGTGCAGGAGCATTCTCCGCATTTTCATCTACAATACGGAAACCTACACTTGCCTGATCAGCTATATTCAATGCGATACTGTTATCAAGTAATGCTTTACTGTTAATAGCAAAACTCTGAATGAACCACTGGCGGGCAAGGCCATTAGTGGCCTGAGGCTTGGTAACATATTTAAAAGCAAAATAAATGGGTTTACCCGGTACGATAAGATCGGAAATATCGATCGCTCCGGTAGCCAGGAATGCAGTGCTGGTACCCAATTTAAACTTACTGGTAATATCTGTCCATGTTGCCGCTTTTACTTTTGCCAGGCTTGAATAATCGCCATTAAAGTCTGTAGAGTAATGTAATGAAAGCTGATTAGCCTGGGACCCTACCTGTACGCTGCTTGAAAACTGCATGGTAGCGCCGGCTCCGGCTACATCAATAATTCTGCCATCCTTGGAATTATAATCTTTCAGCGTTTCTCCTGAATAAAAGTAGATCTGATTGGCATCACCGCCTTTAAATTGAAACTTAATCGGATCACCTGCTTTATAGGTGGTGGATTCGGTCGTCACGTCAAAGTCAGGCGCTTCATCTACCTGTACATCCTTGTCACAGGCGGCTAGTAAAAGCACGCCCAGTAACATATTATAATATTTGAATTTCATAATCTTCTTTTAATTTAATTAATTCCAGCCTGGGTTTTGAACCATTTTAAGATTGGTGGTTACCTCATTATTAGGGATAGGCATTAACAGATCCCGTTCAGATGCGTTGGAAAAATATCTTACAAACGCAGCGCCAGGACTTTCCTGTTGTAAGCGATTAGCCATATCCTGGTATACATCCAGGAATATACCCCAACGTAACAGATCGGCCTTTCTTAAGTTCTCGAAATTAAATTCACGGAAACGTTCATCCTGAATAGCTGATAGGAACGCAGCTTTTGACGCCGTAGCAGAAGAACTCAGGTTTGCATCCGCTGGTACATAAATTGTAGCAGTTGCAGTTGCTCCTGTACCTCCACCACCAGAAATGGTAATGGTTGGTGCAGAATTATAAATTCCTTCCTTATTGAAAGTAACTGCAGAAAGATCGCGGTTCAGATTTATAGCAGTAACCTGGCCACCTGAAATTACAGCAGTTCCCTCTGCGGTATTGCCTCCAACACCTGCAGAAAAAGTAACTGTTGGAGCTGAAGTATATCCGGCTCCGCCATTGGTTACAGTGATCGTTTTAACGCCTTTTGACCAACCACGTTGTCTAACCTGGTTTACTGCATTGATCGCAGCAGGTGTCGGGCCATTGTTAATCTCATTTTCTGCCTCAGCAAACATCAGCAAAATATCACTGTATCTTAAAAGAACTACGTTGATCGGAGTAGTTGTAGCATGTCTGGGAAGAAGTGTTTCATATTCTCTTCTCCATTTAGCCGGACGCATTAAGTTTTTTGCATTCTGATTAGCAGGTAAAGCGCTCATCGTTTTTCCTGTAGCTGTATACCCAAAGTGTGTAATACTCCACCATTTACGATTATCACCGGTCTCGAAAGCATCGTATAACCTGGAAGTAATACTCATATAAGAGTCTGCACGACCGTTAATAGATGTGGCAACAGATGCCGGTCCGTTTATCCATCCGTTATTTCCGGTTTCTACAAATTGATCCTGTCTGTTACCGAAGAACTCCACTTCCCAGATACTCTCCTTGATGTCATATTTGTCACCAGCAAGGTTTATAAAGATCTGAGGATAACTTGGATTTAAGGCGTGACCTGCCTGAGTATCTTCCATTACCTTTTTACACCATTTAACAACCTCTGCATAGCGGGTTTTATCTTTAAGCGGTTCACCGGCCATATGCAGGTTTACACGGGCAAGTATGCCCCGAACAGCTGATCTGCTTACAGCACCACCAAATCCAAGTGAATCAATAGTCGGAACCAGAGGCTCAGCGGTTTCCATATCTTTAATGATCTGATCATATACTTCCTTTGTAGTGTTACGTGGAATATCCACATCAACTACTGAAGAAGTTGCAGTCAGTTTTAAAGGTACACCTCCATAGTATTGAACAAGGGTAAAGTAATAATATGCTCTAAGAAAAAGCATTTCTCCACGAACTTTATCACGATAAGATTTACGGATACTTGGATTTTTATCTATATTTTCCAATACTACGTTGGCACGGTTTATACCGTTATAGAGGTTTGACCATAACCCCTGGTTATACGGATCAGCTGAACCATAAAAATAGTTCCAGGGACCGGTAGTCAGGGTAAAACGGTTCATGTAACCTTCTTCACCCTGCCATGACAGCAGGTAATTTGCATACGAACCATGTAACTGGCCAGCACCCAGGTTATTGTAAGCGCTAGCACGAGCGTACTCAAGCTGCGCTTCTGTTTCATAATAATTACTTGGATTCAGGAAATCTGTTGGCTCTGTCTCCAGGTATTTCTTACATGAGCCTAAGCTCACCAAGAAAACTAATGCGAGTATATAATAATGTCTTTTCATTTCATTTCAAGTTATACTGTTTCTAAAAAGCTGCTTTCAAACCAAAAGTAACTGTTGGTGAATTCGGGTATGATGAATAATCATAACCTGGAGAAAGCACATTGTTACGTGCGGAAACATCCGGATCCATACCACTGTAGTTTGTCCATGTAGCCAGGTTCTGCGCAGATACATTCAGACTTAAATTGCTTAAATAAGCTCTTTTAATTAAACGTGATGGAATGGAATAATTTAAAGCAACTGTTTTCAACCTTAGATAAGAACCGTCTTCAACAACACGGGAAGAGTGGAAACCAATTGGTCCCTGGCCGCGGGTACGGTAATTTGCATTGGTCTGATTTTCAGGAGACCAGCGATTAGCATAGCTCGCAAACTGGTTGATCAGCGCATATCCGTTACTGTTACCTTCAAGTAACAGGCGATTAGCGTTATAAATATCATTTCCATAAGACCACTGTAGGAAAACATTCAGGCTGAATGCTTTATAGTTAAAGTTGTTGGAAAAACCACCTGTATGAATAGGCAATCCACGACCTATAAAGGTTACATCAGCATCATTCATAATACCATCGCCATTGATATCCCGGTACTTGATGTCGCCCGGCTGAATAGTATTTCTTACAGCGCCATTTGTGGATACATCAGGCTTTAGGATATATAATCCTGGAGCAGGATTGTCAAAATCAGAATACTGGTAGTTTCCTTCCCAAATATAACCGATCATCATTCCGGCCGGCTTTCCTATTTCAGCAAGATATAACGGTTTATTAAACTGTGATACATAAGCTGCATTGGTTGGAAGGCTTTGCTGACCACGTGTCAGCTGCATAACCTGGTTCTTGTTAAAACTGATATTGAAATTACTTTCCCAGTTAAAGTCCTTACCTGATACATTCACTGTATTTAAGGTAAATTCCACCCCGTCGTTTCTCAGTTTACCTATATTCTTTATGGCACTTCCGAAACCTGTTGTTGGCGGTAATGTCGCATTCAACAATAGGTTTTCAGTTGTTTTACGATATAAATCTACTTCCAAAGACACCCGGTCTTTGAACAATCCTAACTCATACCCTAAATCCATTGTATTTACCTTTTCCCATTCTAATTCAGGATTACCTACCTGGGAAACATAAATAGCACCTATTGGAGGAGCATTATTAAAGGAGTAACCATCAAGAGTTTGGTTAAGGGTTGGATAAGTAGCGAAGTCAGCTACCCGGTTATTACCATTACTACCATAACTTACCCGTAGTTTAGAGGTTGATACTGCAGGGAACGTTTTTGCAAAAAAGTTTTCCTTTTGCATGTTCCATGCAATTGCAGCACCCGGGAAATATCCCCAATGGTTAACAAACTTAGACGAGCCATCGGCACGGAAAGTACCGGTGATGATGTATTTAGATTTGTAATTATAGTCTAAACGGGCTGCATACGAAGCCATGGTATTGGTGGTATTGCTTGATGCAGGGTTAAAAGCGACCCCCTCATCCAAACCATCAATGCCAAGATTCTCATTCGGTAATAACCTGCCACCATAACCATTTACAGAAGCATCGTATGAGTTGATAGAGAATAACCCCAATGCCGTAACGGTATGATCATTATTAAACGTCTTCTTATAATTCAGGGTGTTTTCATTAGAAAAATACTTCTGAAGTGTATTACGCACGAAACCGTTAACCCCGTTTACGTTACCGGGACTGCTACCGCCCTGAGAGGTTTTAGAGTTGAAAAAATACTCCTGAGTATATTTATTATTACGTAAACCTACATTGGTTTTAAACTGAAGGTCTTTATTAATATCATAAGTGACAAATCCATTAGCATCAAACAGATCAGTATAATTAAACTGATGCTGATTTTGAAGATCAATAAAAGGATTCACCCGGTGGTCGGATGCTGTGGTAGATTCTTCATCTATAACATCATTTAACAAATCATCGGTAGCAAGAGGAGCTACTGGCCGATACATCCAGGTTCTGGCAAAAACCAATGTCGTTGGATTTCCGGTTGTCACAGGGCCCTGATTTATCACCTGACCGAATCTGGTAGTTGCAGTATAACTGGTATTAATTCCAGCCTTTATCTTTTTGCTGATATTCTGATCAATTACAACACGTCCGGAATAACGCTGGTGACCTGTATTAATAATTGTACCATCCTGATCGAAAATTGATCCTGAAATAGAATATTTCGTTTGCTCTGTTCCACCACGCAAAGCTAAGTTATGGATCTGAACTGCGCCGGTACGTAAAACAAAATCCTGGAAATTCACTCCGGGCATGTTCCGGTAATCTTCCAGTACACGCTGTCTTCCTAAAGCCGGATCATATCCAAAATAAGCCAAGGTATTAGCAACGTTCGGATTAAGCTCCTGCTGGTATTTAACGAATTCATAAGGACTCATCAGATCCATAGGTTTTGGCGGTGATTGGAAACCCAATGAACTGGATAGAGTAACCACCGGCTTTCCTACTTTACCACGCTTTGTTTGAATTAAGATTACTCCGTTAGCAGCTCTTGAACCATAAATTGCTGTAGATGAAGCATCTTTCAAAATGGTCATGGATTCAATCTCTTCCGGATTCAGTGTAGATGGATCAGGATCCTCAACCGGGAACCCGTCAATAACATATAAAGGCGAAGTATTTTGCGTTAGAGATCCTGCACCACGGATCACGATGTTTACTTCACCACCTGGCTGTCCATCAGTAGCATTCACCCGAACACCGGCCACACGACCAGCTAAGGCTTCTGCAAATGAACCAACAGGCGCTTTGGCCATATCCTCTACAGGAACTACGCCAACAGAACCGGTCAAATCAGGTTTAGCTACCTGACCGTAACCAATTACAACTACCTCACTTAATGAAGTAGCATCACTTTGAAGCGACACATTAATTGTTGTTTTTGTACCCACAGTTACTTCCTGTGGCTTTAAACCTAAGAACGTAAAAACAAGCACATCTGTGCTTTTTGCCTGAATAGTGTAATTACCGTTTGCGGCAGTTGTGGTTCCGGTTCCACTTCCTTTAACCCGCACGCTTACACCAGGCAGAGGTACTCCCGCCGGTGCTTCGGTGACGGTTCCTCTGATTAACTTTGTTTGTGATAATGCCTGTTCCGGTGTAAGGGAAACAAGAAAAATCAGCATGACAATTCCCAGATAAAGCGGGAAATGCCATGAGCCTTCTGCATTTTTGTAAATTTTAAGCATATTATATAATTTAAGTTAAGTTTATTGCATTCTACAAAAATAGTTATCGGGTGCGTACCCGAACAAACGGGTGCGTACCCGAAATTAGAACTATATTAAATTGATAAGAACTTATCAGGTTAACTTTTTTCATGTTTCACATAGTATGAGGAAGCTGCCATTTTATGCTTTTTAAAATCGGATTTTACTTTTATAAAATTTCCCTTGTTTAGAAAAATCTTTGGTATAACCGTGGATAATTCTTACGCATAGTAATTGACTATCCTAAAATACTGAATTCGGTATTCATTCCAAATTTAATTTGCTTTTTTTTAGCAGTCGAAAATTACAGCAAAATCACAGTCATTATGTTTACTTTTAATTCATAACCAATTAACAAACAAATAATTACAGAAATGGTATGTTTTTTACAAGGGGGTGAGTAGCAGTGCTGTAATAACTGGAACGGGGTTAAGCCGATAACAAATTACGCCTGAAACGGCATAGGTATTGAAAATTTCTGTTCAGATTGAACACAAAAAAGCCATGGCGATTGAACTCTTTTTCAACGCCAGGTAAGATGCTTGAAGAACTCCAGTTGTCCCGGGGTGCTGACGGATTGCGCTGGTTAAGCTAACCAATAATCAGCATGTAACAAGGGGAGCTCCAAACTAAGGAATCTCGAAAAAGCCATCCCGGAAAAAACCCCGGGATGACTGATTAAACTAAACTTAACTTACTTAAAATAAAAATACTTGACTTAAAATCATAATACGTTCAATTACGGGGTTATTGTAAAGGTTATTTCTTTAATGACCTCTTTAATGTCATCTATAGAATTATTTGAAGCTACAAAGACAGCTGTATACGTACCTGGTTTGTTATAAGTATACGTGTACTCATTAATCATGGTGTTTCTGATACCTTTTACACCTTTGGCCAGGTCGGGACCTAAGTCAATCTCATTGACAGTGATCGGTTTGGATACTGCCCAATGCTCGCTCAACGGATCATTATAAGGACTCGTTGGATTAAACGGCACAAATGGCACATAAACTGCGGTCGCTATATAGTCTGGCGAGTTTGGATCATAAATTGGGTTAAGCGGATCAAAGATCGGATTGTTTTCATCAAATCTCGGTAAGTCAGCATGCAGGTATTCATTTCCAT
>DASWTL010000157.1:0-3468 GCA_036402155.1 Sphingobacteriaceae bacterium
TAAACAAATGAGTGGGGAAGGAGAGTTGGTAAGACTATGCCGGAATTTAAATAACATAAATACAGTATTAAAATGTCAAAAAGACTTCCAGACAGCTTCGAATATTTAAAAGACATGTACGATGACGGATACTACCCAAATTTCCTGGTTGATAAGGTAAAAGATTTAATTAAGAAAACAGTATCATTTATTGAGGAAGGCAACCATTCTAAAGAAGAAATTCAGGCTTCATTCGATAAAATGACAGTAGGAATTAACGCACTTGAAGAAGAATTTGAAGAAAATGACAGTGAGATTGAAACTGGTGCAAGAGAATCGATTGGCGACACAGTTGAGAAAATCCTTAATTATTTCGAAATTGATATTGACGTTGAAGAAGCAATTAGAGAAAGAGAATGGTAGCAGCCGTCCCAGGAAACAAGAACCCACCATTGAATAGGAGAACGAAAGCTAACAGACAAAATAGTATGAGAAAACTAATTGCAGCATTTAATATGACGCTTGACGGGGTTTGCGACCATACGGCCGGGCTGCCCGACGAGGAAATACATCAACATTATACTGAACTATTAGGCCAGGGAGGCGCAATTCTATATGGCAGGACCACCTATCAACTTATGGAATATTGGCGAACCGTACTGGAAAATCCTTCGGAAGAAAAGTCAATGAATGACTTTGCTGCGGCCATAGACAAAATCCCAAAAATCGTTTTCTCTCGCACAATTAAAAATGTAGATTGGGAAACTGCAACACTAGCCAAAGGTGAGTTGGAAGAAGAAGTTTTGGAACTGAGGCAGCAGCCGGGCAAAGATATTTTTGTTGGTAGCCGAAGTTTAATTATACAGTTGATGAACCTTAATTTGATTGATGAGTTCCAACTATGCATTTATCCCGTTGTTGCAGGAAGCGGTTTGCTGTTATTTGAAAACATACACGACAGGACTATTTTTAAGCTTATCAAAAATAAAACCCTTAAAAGCGGAGCTGTAATTATGTATTATCAATTGCAAAAGAATGGCAACGAAAGTGCAAATCTCCAATAACATCTTATTGGCATTCTTTTCTTTTTTACTTTTACTTGGGGGGACAGGTTGTAAAAGTAACCGTGACCCGACACGTGAGGAAGAAATGTTTAAGTCAATCTATATCAACCAATTCAGGTTAACATATTTCCGGCAAATGCTTATCAAAAGTTACAATAATTCTGAAGCGGTTCGCGAAATCATCAACAATGATAATAGCGGTTTCACAGAAAAGATTTTAACTGACGAAGACTATAACTTAATTGATAGCTTAACCGCAGTTGACAATAATAAAATGCAGATTGATTCAACAAAGGGAAACATGAGAGCAGAAGGCGCTCAAGGAAAGAGGCCATTGGGTTTTATACTTGATAAAATTCGGAGCAAGTGGCTTGACAGTTTAGCAAATGAAAGATACGAGATTTCCGGCGTGAAGGATTTTTATTATTAGTAATGCCACGATGTCGGAAGCCATGTTCGTTATACTGTTGCGATTCCGAAAACTTTCTCTAAATTTGAGTGATGGGACAACTCGCTGAAATAAAGAAGTTACTAGAGCAACTCAAGCCTGAGCTCGCTCAGCGGTTCCATGTACAGTCTATCGGACTTTTTGGCTCTGTGGTCAGGGAAGACTTTACTTCTTCCAGTGATATCGACATCATAGTTGAATTTAATCAGCCTATCGGAGTTGAGTTTATCGACCTGGCCGATTACATGGAATTACGCCTTCGGAAGAAGGTCGATCTTGTATCCCGCCAGGGTATAAAGGACAAATACTTAAAAGCCATTGAACGGGAGATTATTTACGTCTAAGAAATAGACAGGCTTTTAGAAGCGCCTTACAATATCGCCGGAATAAATTATTTGGTTAGTTTATTTAGCCATCGTAATATTGCGATAGATATGGGACTGACGAAAACGGAGATATTCAACGATAAGCAGAATAAACTGGCCCAGATGATGAAGGCTTTGGCGCATCCGGCCAGGATAGCCATCATTCAGTACCTGCTGAAGTCGCAGGCATGTATTTGTGGTGACCTGGTAGAAGAACTGGGACTGGCCCAGGCAACTATCAGCCAGCACCTGAAAGAGCTGAAAAATGTGGGGCTGATACAGGGAACCATCGAAGGAACCAGCGTATGTTACTGCATCGATCCAAAAGTATGGAAACAATATAAATCGGCTTTCGATAGTTTCTTCGTGCCCTATATGAGCAAGGAGAACTGCTGTTAAATTTTTTTGCTTTAATTGATCGCAATATTACAATCAATATAAAACCCAAGTTATGAACACAGATAACGAAATAAAAGACCTGGTAAGGCAGAAGTACAGCGAGATAGCCCTGCAGGATAAAGAAGCTAACGAAGCCTCCTGTTGTGGCTCCGGATGCTGCTCCACCGAAGTATATAATATTATGACCGACGATTATACCCATGTCGATGGTTATAATCCTGAGGCGGATCTTGGTCTGGGTTGCGGCCTGCCGACGCAATTTGCCAAAATAAAAAAAGGAGATGTGGTAATTGACCTCGGTTCCGGCGCCGGTAACGATGTTTTTATCGCACGTAATGAGACCGGCGAAACAGGTAAAGTAATCGGTATCGACTTCACACCGGCCATGATCGACAAAGCAAGACAAAACGCCGAGAAACTAAAATTTAATAACGTCGAGTTTCGCCAGGGCGATATCGAACAGATGCCAGTTGCCGATAATTTCGCCGATGTGATTGTAAGCAATTGTGTGCTTAACCTGGTGCCCAATAAAAACGGCGTTATCAAAGAGATTTTCCGTGTACTGAAACCCGGCGCCCATTTCAGCATTTCCGATATTGTGCTCGAAGGCCATTTGCCGGCAACGATACAACAGGCCGCGGAAATGTATGCCGGTTGTGTTTCAGGTGCGATACAAAAGCAGGTTTACCTGGACCTGATTGCAGAGAATGGTTTCGAAAATATCACCATACAGAAGGAAAAGCCTATCCATATACCCGACGATATTCTTTCGCAATACCTGGCAACAGAAGAAATTCTTGATTTCAGAAACAGTAATACCGGCATATACAGCATCACCGTGTATGCGGAAAAACCAAAAAAAGAAATTTGTTGCGGTACCGACTGCTGCAATTGACCAACCCGCTGATGAAAAAGATATTAATACTTTGTACCGGCAACAGCTGCCGGAGCCAGATAGCTGAAGGTTATTTAAGGCAGTTTGCCGGCGACAAAGCCGAAGTGTACAGCGCCGGCGTTGAAACACATGGCGTTAATCCCAGGGCGATGGCAACCATGCTGGAAGATGGAATAGATATATCCGGCCATACATCCAACCATGTTGATGAGTACCGCGCGATTGACTTTGATTACGTGATCACCGTCTGCGATAATGCCAAAGAACGGTGTCCTGTATTCCCTTCCAGCGCCAGGCAGATCCATCAGAACTTTCCAG
>DASWTL010000158.1:0-3610 GCA_036402155.1 Sphingobacteriaceae bacterium
TTTTGACTTGTGGGGCGTAACCGTCAAGGGTTTCTGCTGTGCTGATATTCCGGTTTAAGTTCAGCCCGAGCCCTTCTTCCTCAATGAAATTCGCCAATACACTTCAAAAACAAGAAGGGGAAATAGCCAAACAGAAATGTCAGAATACAACATTCGGTCACTCTCATTTTTAAATAGGTAAACAAAAGGAGCCATCAAATATTGATCTACTACTCTTATTGTCACGAAATAAATGGCACAGATATAGCTACGAACCATCATTCGTTGATGGGCTACAATTTTCTTTTGTTTAATAAAGTAATAAGCTAGTATTATAAAAACCAGCCACAAATTTGTGACAATGTATTGCGAAATTCTGCATATACGGCAAAGGCTATCAGGAAGTATGAAGTAAAGGGAGAGTATACTAAGCAACGAAGAAACAATATATGTTTTTCCAACTGCCCGATGAAGTCTGATATTTTTGTTTCTAATGTATGGAGTGAATTGTATCAGGCCTGTGAGATATACAACGGTACCTAAAAGAATATGCAAAGCAAACCAAAAGTGTTTATCAAATAAACTCTGTCCCATATAATCGGGGAGACCATCTGCAGCGTAGTTCGTTAATTTTGGAATCAATTTGTAAAAAAAGAACCCAAAAAATAGCAACCAAAAGGTAAAGTAAATTATTCTGTTAGCTAGCACATTCATATCATGAGTGTAATAATAAACTGCAACCAACGTACTGCATGCCGAAGTTCGGGATTAGAATTTCCGGGGCCGGCATGACGCACTTCTTTCCTTACGCCACTATACTAATGTACAATAGAATCCCCGACGTTGAAGATACGACCATTGTTTATCGCTCGCTTTTCATTTCGGCCAAATATTGACTAAGCTGAAAAGTTCAAAATATATGAAAAGATATAGCAAGTCAGTACTATTAGAACACCAACAAATGGTATTTTGAACCAATATTTCTTTGCCAACCACAAATAAAACCCGATCGTCAAAATATTGAAAAGGAAAAAGAAATGATCCAAATGAAAAACTGGAAAATACTTAACTGCCAAGTATAAGTTGATTAACCCAATAAAAATCGCACCACTGGAATGACTTGCATTAAATCCAATCCAGGCTTTCCACACTGTTGTTTTTGCGGTCAAAATTGGAAATGAAGACTTCATTTCTTCCACCATTTTTAGATTCTTCGAAGAAAACTTATTCGTAAAAAATGTGTAGTAGAGATGGATTGTTCCTAAAAGTACCAGTACTATTGAACCAGATTCCCAAAGGTACTTGGCTGAAGTATTCATTTTCGTTTGAATTTCAAATTTGTTACACGTCCTGCATTTACACTAAGACCTGTAATTTGCCTTTGGCCGTTTCGTTCAAAATTCAATTTTGTTGCCTCACCCATTAAAAATAAATCTTGACTATGAGGCGTCAAAGCAACTGGCCGCTTGCCTTTTATGCTGCAATACAGCTGATTGTTCTTTTCTGTTACATGGTAGGTGACATCCAATTCCTCACTGTAAAAGGATCCAATATATTGCTTTGCATCTTCTACAGAAAATTCTCTATTTTCTTCTTTGGAAGTATTGGTAGTACCAGGGGTAGTATTAACCGGGGATAAAGGAGTTAACTGCTTTTCAAGGATTATGTCAGCCACGTCATAAGGAAGTTTGCCGATTGGGATTGGAGTAACATTCGCTAAAATAATTACACTAACCTTTTGTTCTGGAAAGCGCAGTAAGAATGAGCGGTAACTGGCAAGCGCACCACCATGGCTAACCGTTCTCAGCCCACGGTACGTTCCGTTGTTGATGGCAAAGGCATAGCCACTACTTTTTCCATTGTTCAACATACCTTCCGTATGCATTTTTTCAATCAAAGCCTGTGATCCCTTCCCCAACTTGTTGTGATAGAAATTCTGATCCCATAAGTGCAAGTCCCTGATGTTACTATAAATTCCTCCTGAGCCAACAAGATCATAGCGCATGATCTGGTTCTTAAATCCGTCTTCACTTTTATAATAACTAAATGCTCTGTTTTTAATTATGCGGGTGTTGTCGTCTCCAACAAAAGTGTTGTACATTCCGAGAGGTGCAAAAATGGTCTTGTGTGCAAATTCCCGCAGACTTTCGCCCGATATCTTTTCTATTATTAAACCCAACATAAAATAGCAGGAATTGCTGTACAGGTACTGTTCACCGGGAGTAAAATTTAATTCTTTTTGCCGCCGGATGAGTTGATACATTTCCTCTTTGTCAATATGATCCAAAACATTATTTCCGGCAAGGCTCCAAAGAGTTAGGTTATCTCTCACACCGCTGGTGTGATGGATAAAATGCCTTATTGTTAAAGGAGCATTGTATTCCGGAAAATCAGGAAGATATTTTTGCACACGATCGTCCAGGCTCAATTTCCCCTGTTCTTCCAAAAGCAAAAGGCACATGGTTACAAATTGCTTGGAAACAGAACCTATGTAAAAGATCGTAGAGTCAGTGATAGGTACATCATGTTCCAGGTCTGCCATCCCATACCCTCTGGAATACACAAGCTTTCCGTCCCTGATAACTCCGAATGCAGCACCGGGAGAAACCTTACTGTTCCAGGACTTGAATAGTTCGTCGTATTTGCTTTGCTCCCCTGTCGGAAGCTGGCCATAAACCTGGAACGTGAGAATTGCGCAAATGAAAAGAAAATAGCATCTCATAGCGGTTGGGTTTGTCAACCCCAAATCTATAACACCAATCTTGTGTCGCCAATAGCAGAAAGCCCCTTTTGGGCGTTCGTACTGAAATTTTCTAAAAGCCGCTATTAATATATCATACAATTTTAGACAGTTGCCGGCATAGAAACGGTAATTGGATCGAGCACGGTGTGTTTTTCCCTGGCGATTTTTTGCATTACTTCAGGATTACTCATAATAGCCTGCATTCCGTCCAAATCAAAAACGTCCGCAACTAAGACAACCGAGTTTGGATCATTTGTATCCTGAAAGGTTTGAAAGCCGGATGAGAATTTTGAGAACAAGTCAACACGATCCTGATGTCCTTTTAACCAGGTGTCAATATTTCCTACTTTGTGGCGAATTACAACTGTTGGCATATTTCTTAATTTGGAATTTATGCTTACTCTATTCAGTTTTCAGCTTCCCTGTTGCCTACTTTTATATTTTACGTCGTGTTCGGCTGTTTTCGACATTGGACGCTACATCCAGTTTGTTAAAGATTGATTTTGAAAGACAAGGTAGTCATATTTATTGCTTTCTGAAGCAATGAACAAAAAGCTGAGAATATATTCGCCGCCCCACCATAGTGCCAAAGCATTGTTAGTGGCAGCCGTTTTACTTATGATTATGATTCTCCTATTTGATAAATAAACACTGTTTAATTTATAAAGTCGGATTTACAAATAGCTGAGCCACTTATTCTGTTTGTGGTTTTGTTTATAGTTATCATACCACTTGCACAGCGGATAAAGTGTAGCAACGATGCCGACCCAGATAATATAAACTACACCCAATGAAAAGCCATAACCTTTTAAGTGATCTGTGTTTAGAAATGATTGATTGAGGATCATGTCTTCCCACGAGTAGGTTGGCAAAATTTCGGCTACAATT
>DASWTL010000159.1:0-2650 GCA_036402155.1 Sphingobacteriaceae bacterium
CCCGGGTGGCGAAATTGGTAGACGCACCAGCTTGAGGGGCTGGCGCCTGAAAAGGTGTGGCAGTTCGAATCTGCTCCCGGGTACTTTTATCCCTGTATTTGGCTGATTGTACATTAGTTATAAGGTCAATATTGATCATTCAACGTTTACCATACAGTTTCAGAGGATATCAGGTCAGTAAATCAGAAGCTGATTTTTAAAATCATATTAAAATTTCGATTTCATCGGGTTGGTTTCTTTCCCAACCGTTGAATTCCTCAATCAAATGCTGCTAACTTTGCCGATAGAAGGTACATCAACTAATGATTAATTAAATTTTAGTGGTCCTATGAAAGCAAGAGGATAAATAATATACCTATGAGAGGAAACAGGATCAGAAAGAAGAATATGTACCATGCTTTTCTGTGAGCAAAATTAAATGTCTGCCCAACACCAACCCGCTTATCCACAAATAAATCAGGATTCTTTGGATTGTAATAGAATAGACCGCCCCATTTCCAGACGTTGATTTCTCGTTTTGGAGCTTCCATAATACAAAGTTACTATAATAGTAGTGTATATGTTTAGTTCTTGTTGCAAGAATATTAGAGATCAGGTGATCCGTGTTATCGCTAACATACTACCAACCTCACCCGCCGTCCGTTTTAAATTATCAACAGTCAGCTTAATAGCAGTATCTAATTCAACCGGCCCATTCCCGATGGGCAACAAAACATCAAAATATTCTTTCAATTTAGGGCATATCTCTGACGGGACCTTTCCGGCCAGACCAATAACCGGTATCTCTTTAGCCTTTGCCATGAACGCTACGGCAAAAGGCCCCTTTCCCGATAGCGTTTGTTCATCAATACTTCCCTCACCGGTTATCACCACATCAGCTTTCTCAAGTCTTTCTGCAAATCCGGTGAGTTCCAGGAAATAGTCCGCACCTTTTTCTAACCTGGTATTAAAAAAAGCATAAAGACCTGCTGCAGTACCTCCGGCAGCACCTCCATGTACTACGGCATTCATATCTTTTCCGGTTATATGAGAGGCAAGGTAAGCCATTTTCAAAAGTACTGAATCCAGGACTTTTACATCTTCTGGGCTTGCTCCTTTTTGAGGGCCAAACACGCTTGCAGCGCCGTTATTGCCGGTTAGCTTATTTTCAACATCGCATAAAACGATAAGTTCGCATGTTAAGACCCGTTGATCGATGCCGCTGACATCAATATCGGCGAGATTAACAAGATTTGCCGGCGTAGCCTCAAGAACCTTGTTTCCGGAATCCAGGAACCGTATACCAAGAGCCGCCAGTATTCCGGCTCCGCCATCTACAGTAGCGGATCCACCTAATGCGATTATAATTTTTGTTACACCTTTGTCAAGTGCAGCCTTTATCAATTCGCCTGTACCAAACGTATTGACTTTTAATGGGTTAAGTTCTCTGGTAGTTAATAATCTTATTCCGGAAGCATCAGCCATTTCGATTACTGCAGTTTTCCCGTTATCTATCAGGCCGAATGAAGATTGGATCTCTCTTCCCAAAGGGTCATGCACTTTTACCTGAACTATTGTGCCTCCTAACTTTTCGATGAGCAAACTTCCTGTTCCATCTCCTCCATCAGCTATAGGGAACTGGTCGCATGTAAATTTCAGTTTACTTTGCCGCAGCCCGTTCTCAATACATTCTGAAGCTTGCTTGGCAGTAAGACTCCCCTTAAATGCATTTGGTGCAATAAGTATGTGCATTCTATATAATTTGAGCTAGAAGATAGACCATTAGTAAGGCGGTAAGTCCCATCCAGATGGTTGCCACCGAATAAACTTTTAGCATCGGTTTCATGTCGATACCCGAAAACTTGGCGATAACCCAAAAGTAAGAATCATTTGCATGAGAGATCATCATAGAACCAGCGCCCATAGCAAGTACGCAAAGCAGCTGACCATCGGCATTAGCCAAACCCAGGGCAGGTAACAGGGGTAAAATAATAGAAGCTGAGGTTATTATGGCAACGGTTGATGAGCCCTGAGCGGTTTTAAGTATAAAAGTAACTAAAAAAGGAAACAAGATGCCTAAACTGGCCAAAGGCAACTCAGAACTAAAGTGCTCTCCGATCTTAGTTGCTGCCAGAATAGCACCAAACGCCCCGCCTGCACCAATGATCACTAATATGTTACCTGCTTTTTCTGAGCTTTCCTGCAATAAATGATTTAAGGAGTCTTTTTGCCATGACCGCTTACAATTAAATGCCAGCAACAACCCTATTGACAATGCAATAACAGGATCGCCAAGTGAAAGCAATGTTTTAAGCATTCCATTAGTTGTATCCTGATCAATTGTTATGAAAGCTTTCGACGCAATCAGGAGTATGGGAACTACTACCGGTAGAAACGATTTAATCACCGAAGGCTGGTTTAAATTTTCCTCCTTTTTAACATCCTCAGACCTGGACATTATAGAAGTAAACTTTTTACCGGCATAAAGTGCCCATAAATACCCTGCAATCATTGCAGGTAAAGCGACAACAATACCGGCCATGATTAACTTCCCGGGGTCAACGCCCATAATACCTGCAGCGGCAGCGGCGCCTGGATGCGGAGGAATAAGACAATGGACAGCATATAAACCACTGGAAAGAGAAACCGCCATTACCACGATAGAAATTCC
>DASWTL010000160.1:0-22042 GCA_036402155.1 Sphingobacteriaceae bacterium
ATTATATGCTCCGAAATATCCTATTACCCTTTCTCTCGGGTCGGTGATTGAATAAATATTTCCATACAGGTAAGACGGTTGCGGATCTGAAATACTTCCGAGCTGCTCTGTATTCTTTTTTATAGCCATCCAGTACTCGTAGGCTTTTTTTTCAAGCGCATATTGCTTAACAAGAATACTATATTTACTTGCCAGCTTAATGGAGCCATTTAAGATGTGATTCACAGGACTCATATAAACTACATCGTCGGTAAGCTTAATAGTGGAAGCCAGTAAAAAGGGATTTTCTTTTCTTGTGGTGTAACAAATTCCGCTGGGTGTAGGAACTTTTCTGCGGACAAAAGAGCCATTAATATATTCGATATTAGATGCTGGGATAATACTCGCTCCAGCCCACGTCTCTTCGAATCCCCACCGATAATAACGCGTCTTATTCTGCGGGTCATGTGTATTTACATAAATTTGAAGGCCACTCTCTACCAGTTTCCAGGAAATTGAATCAATAGGGGGTGAATTTGTAACAGGTACAAAATCTGAAAGATATTCCTTACCATTTGCTGTTTTAATACGGAGACGGTACTTTTCAGATTTATTAAGATTAATTTGAATCGTATAATTGCCCCCTCCTACCTCAGAAAAAACTTCGCTTTTCTTATTTTCGCTTTCGATGTTCACCAAAGCATTCAGCTCTGGCTTAATTGTATCACTAAGACGACTGCTTTTGATCGGACGGGTACGGCTAAGATTAATTGTCGTTAACGACCCGCTGGTTAACAATCCTTCTACAACCAGAAAATGATCTTTAGGGGCAATGATCTCAGGATCATAAGGCCTTTTACAACCTATTAATATTAAACCACAGAAGAAAAAGGCCATCATAAAGGCAGGGTTGTAACACGGAAGGTTTTTCATTTGAAACGCCATCTTACGATCTTAACTATTTAACCATCTGCTGTTCACCGCCACCATACTGGTTTTATGAAATTTGGCCCACAATCTGCGCATGCAATGCTTTTAACGGCATACCAGTCGGGCCGGAATGCTATTTGTCCTATGGGAATCCACCCTAATCTTCCGGGGCCGGTTCCAAAAGTATCTTCGAAATCAGCTGCCAATACTTCCTGTAATTCACACTGCGCCGATGGTGAGTATGTCCATTTAGCTTCCTGCGCGGTTATGAAAATTCTTTTTTCAGTTACATTACAGGCACTAAAATAACCCACTACCATTTCAGCAGGATCACTTACTGACCTAATATTTCCATACATATAAGAGGGTTGCGGATCAAATATACTACCCAGTTGTTCCGTGTTCTTCTTCATATTTTCCCAGTATTCGTACGCACCTTTTTCCAGGGCATACTGCTTTACAAGAATACTATACTTGTCTGCAAGTTTGTGGGAGCCCACCGGTATAAAATTAACACGGGCTTTTGAAACTACATCCTCAACAAGTTTAACCGTAGAAAAAAGTGTCAACGGATTACCAATATGAGTATCATAGCATGTTGGATGGGTTGGGATCTTCCTGGGTTGGAACGCCCCATTCACATATTCCCAGTTTGAGTTCAATACGGTCCGTCTCCAGGTTTCTTCAAATCCCCATCGGTAATAACGGGTCGCATTTTGCGGATCATGGGTATCTATATAAATATTAAGCCCCTTCTCATTTTTCTCCCAGGTAATCTCATCAATCGGTGGCGTATTTTTAACAGAAACAAAATCTGATAGATATTCACTTCCCTTCGAAGTTTTAACGCGGAGGCGATATTTTTCAGAAGGATTCAGACTCACCTGAACAGTGTATTCACCACGGTCTTTTTCAGTCAATATAAACCTCTGATTACTTTCACTCTCAACGCTAACCAAAGCCCTTAATTCCGGCGTTTCAATCGGGGCATTGAGCGGACGGGTACGACTAACACGGATACTAGTTAGTCCTCCGTTACTTAATACTCCTTCAATAACGAGTAAATTGCCTTTTGCTTCGCTGGTCTGAGGCTCATAAGCCTCTTTGCAGGATGCAAACAATACTATTCCGGTAAAAAATATGGTGACATTTAAAAGTTGTTTCATTAATTAAAACCTGATATTATAATTAACAAATGGTATCGGTACGGGAAATATTGCAAGTTTATATCCTTTCAAACTCCTTCCTTCCTTGGTAAAATATGTTGAATAGGTATTATTTCTCCCGGTTAGGTTATAAACCCCGATAGTCCATGAGCTATGCGTAAGCTGATGAACTTTGTGGTTACCATCGATATTCAATGAAAAATCAGTTCTGAAATAATCAGGAATGCGGTAGGCATTTCTGTCAGAATAGATAGTTCGTTCAGAGCCGGCCATATTAAACTTCGCCAGTGGCAAGGTGATGGGACGACCGGTACTGTATGTAACATTAAATGAGGTACTAAACCGATGGGAGATCTTATAATTACCTATCAGCGTGACATCATGAGGTTTATCATAATTGCCGGGATAATAATTTCCATTATTAATTAACTGGCCGGCATTGGCATCGTCCATTTTCAATAAAATACGCGAATAGGTATAGCTGAGCCATCCATTTAGCTTACCTAATGGTTTCTTTATCATAAATTCAAGTCCGTAAGCTTTTCCTTTTGTATTTACTACATCTGTTTCCAGGTGATGGTTCAACAACAATACAGCCCCGCTCTTATAATCGAGGTAGTCTTTGATTCTTTTATGGTATACTTCTACAGAGGTTTCGATGGTATTTGACTTGAAATTTTTATATAATCCTAAAGAAATCTGGCTCCCGAATTGTGGCCTGATATTGAGATCACTGAGCTTCCAGATATCGGTTGGCGCCATGGAAGTAGTGTTAGACAGCAAATGAATGTACTGCCTCATGGTATTGTAAGCTGCTTTGACAGAGAAATCATCAGAAATATTATACCTGGCAGACAGACGGTATTCCGGACCTTGATAGGTTTTTATCAGATCATTCCTTGCGTAGCTAACTGTGTCAATAATATTGTCTACTTCCTTGGGAAAATTAGGGGGATAAGTATATACTTCTTTTGGCCCGAGGTAATTAAACATGGAATATCTCAATCCGAAATCAAGCGAAAGTTTAGAAGACATTTCATAACGATTAGAGAGATACAGGGCGCTTTCTAACGCCTGTTCTGCACTTACTTTATTAGTCTGCACCAAAGATTGATTACCTATTGGCGTTAACGTACCCGGATTTAGACCATAGTATATTGAATTAAGACCGAATTCTAATGAATTTTTTGGATTGAGGTAATAATTAAAGCCTGCTTTCAGATTAGTTTGGTTTATACTAAAGTTGAGGTTATAAGCATTTACTGGATTTTCGTCGCTGTGGTTTATATTTTCATACTTGTCAAACCCGGTAGAAAAGACTCCATAGAACCTCGTATTAAATATATGTTTCCATTTAATCGAGGCGTTGGAATTGTAATAACTATATGTGGTATCACTTCCCAGATTAGAATTATCTCCACTTATATACCCCGTGAAATATAGATTATCTTTTTTATTGATTTCATGAGTTAGGTGGAGGTTTACATCGTAAAACCCCGCTTTGGCGCCATTAAATTCTGAATCATCGGGAAGCATTTTTAATAACCAATTTGAGTAGCTGGTTCTGCCACCCAGGATAAAAGAGGTTTTATCCTTAATAAGCGGAGCCTCCACATTCAACCTGGTTGTAATTAGCCCAATTCCAGCCGATCCTGTAAGTTTCTTTTTGTTGCCATCGCGACTGTGAACATCCAATACCGAAGCTAGACGCCCCCCGAATCTGCCAGGAATACTACTTTTATATAGTTCAGCATCTTTTACAACTTCGGGGTTGAAGGCTGAAAAGAAGCCAAAAAAGTGTGAGGGATTATAAATAGTTGCGTCATTAAACAGAATGAGGTTTTGATCGGTTGCTCCACCCCTGACATTAAAGCCTGTGCTGGCTTCCCCCACCGATTTTACTCCCGGGAGCGTTAACATAACCCGCAATATATCTGCTTCCCCAAAAACTGTAGGAACTTGCTTAATAGTCTGAATATTGATCTTTTCCAAACCCATCTGCGTTCGGTTTACATTGGCTGTTTTTTCGGCGGTTACCACAACTTCTTTCAAAGTATTTACCTGTTCCTGAAGTTCTATATTTAGTTCACCATTACCATAAAGCATAACCTGGCGCCTGGCACTTTTAAACCCAACGCCGCTGATGTTTAACACATGACGCCCCTTGGGCAGCGTTAGCAAATAATATCCAAACTGGTCAGTACTTACCCCTATTCTGGGATTTTCTACAAATATTGCTACCCCTATTAATGGAGCTCCGGTTCTTGCGTCCAGAACATTTCCTGATAATATTGCATTGCCGGGTTTGAAGTCATTTATTTTTGTCCCTATCACATACAATTTATTCTCCATGGTAGCAATTGGCACATCCTTATCACGGATATCAGAAAAATCCGGCGTTTTCAACTCAGGCTGCTTTGGTATGCCAGAATTTATTGACCCCTTTTCAATCAAGCCCACAGGAAGGGTAGTGCTAATAGCATATTTTTTTGTCAGGAAAACCGTCTTTCTACCCTGATCAATGGCATAATAAAAACTTGTGTTACTAAAAGCCTGATCCAGAATATAAGCCAGTGGCTTCTCAACTACTGTTAAATCAACGCTAAGGCTGTCAAAATCGGACGGGTTATAATAAAACCGATATTCACTTTTTTGTTCCAGTGAAAGAACAAAGTCACTAAAAGTAACCTTTTCAAAATCAGCACTAATCAGTTTATCGGTACTTTGACCAAATCCATAAAAGAAGTTAAATAATAACCCGAAAAAAAGGATAAAAATTTTGTAAAAAATCTTCATTAGGAATTGCTTAACTGATCGTAATATTCTACGATCATTCGTAAAGTGAGTTCGGGATTTACTTTAAAATCCAGGTCATTCTCTTTAATAAACAGCTTGATTTCTCTTTCCCTGTCTTCAAAAATCTTCAAGAGGCTCTTCATATTTTTTATTAAATAATGTTGCTCTTCCTTTTTGATATAATACTGGTAATTAGATATAAATTCTCTATCGATCGCCAGCTGATTAACCTTTTCCTGAATGTACTTTTCGCGCTTAGCCAGAAGTGATACATTACCTCTATACAGCATATCATAAAATCCGGAAGTCTTCAGATCTCCTTCAGCAATTACATATAAAAACGTATGTCCCAATAAGTAGAAATTACTTACCCTTTCACTAATTAAGCTGATTGCCGCATTCTTCTCAAGATTGTGAATGATCAGCTTATCCCCCACTTCATCGTATAACATAGGTATATTGCTATAAAGAATGCCATCGTATAAAACAGAACCCGCTTCCCATCCCGGGCTTGCAAAATAAGCAAGCCCCTTAATACCAAACCTGTAGCCTTCATGCCTGACACCATTATAAAGTGGAGATTGTATACCGGTTATTCTCTGATACAGAGCTATAGCACTTTTTACTCCGGGTATAACAGATACACTGTCTGAACCGGTTGTCTGCGAAATGCATTCTTGTGATAGCGAAAGAAGCATTAAAATAAAAAAATATCTTTTCATTTATAAGAACCCACAATATAAACTTAAGAAATAATTACAAAGATCACAGTTAAATAAATTCTGCTTAAAAGAAATTATCAAGACACCTATTCTCTTAATAATCTGCAAGACAGCAAAGTAATGCACTTCATTAGTCCCTTTACAGCCGGGCTTCGTGTCCTTTACGAAACTGCATCGGCGAACATCCTGCTATCTTCTTAAACTGCTCATAAAAGTTAGACGCATTGCGAAAGCCGCATAAATAATGAATATCACTGATATTATCCTTATCCTCAAGGAGTAATTTTTTAGCAAATCCAACCCGGAGTTCGTTAAGGAACCTAAATACGGTTTTATTGGTGTGATTTTTAAAATACCGGCAAAAAGCAGTTGGCGACATATAAGCCAGCGATGCTACATCATCGAGTTTGATAGGCTTTTGAAAATTTTCCATTAAGTGATCGACTACCTTATTTAGTCTTTGCATATCACTGGTAAATAATGGTGGACGGTAACCTTCACTGGTGAGCAGCTTATATTCCTTACTCTCAGCAAGATCATTCAGGATTTCAACAAATGAAATAAATCGCTTTGCGCCATTTTGTTCGTATGCATTTAAAATTTTCCCTGACACAGTTGCTGCAGTTCTTCCATTAAAACTGATTCCGCGTTGAGCCCGCGAAAACATTTCTTTAATTTTTTTCAATTCTGAGATATTAAAGAATTCCTTGCCAAAGCTTTCCTCTTTGAATAATATTACCCGTGCCTCGGCCCGGCTAAGAGTGTCCGGCTCATAATGGACGGCTCCATTCTTCCAGCAATGGGGTAAATCTGATCCAACAACAACCATATCCCCTTCCGCAAAATTTTCAATATTGTCTCCCACAAACCGGCTACCCTCGCCTTTCACGATAGACATAATTTCAATTTCCGGGTGAACATGCCAGGGAACGACAAAAAAAGGGCGGTCTACTTTTAAAATATTGTATGATTCGTCATTATTTAAATAGATATGCTGAAATATCGGCTCGGACATGATTGCTAATATACCATATAATTTGGGAAAGAAACCGGAGGATTTTAATGTAAAGAAGAAATAGATTTGACCTTAAACTGCATTTAACCATTATTTATATACTTACTAACCCAAAATATTAACCGGTATATTATTACACGCTAATTTATTGGACTTAACTTATCAAAAATCCAGATGAACCCAGGAATAGAATTTATACAAGATAGTCTGAAAGGAAAAGCGGTTATCCAAAAATCAACCCGCATAAGTGACCTGCAAGGTTTATTTAAGGATGAGCAAACCCGATCTGAAATACCTCAGGATAAAATAATATATGATGTAGAAGCTTATCTGCCGGTGGCTGAAGGCACTACAGGAGGTCTTTTCTTTGGCATAACAAAAATCCAACCCGGAAAAGTCGGAGATGAATATTTCATGACACGCGGCCACTTTCATGCTCTGGCTGATCGCGGAGAGTTTTATTGGGGAATAAAAGGAACGGGGGCTCTTATTTTAATGACCCGCGACAGGGAGATCCGCTATGAAGAAATGTATCCCGGTAGTTTACATTATATACCGGCGCATACAGCGCACCGTGTAGCAAATACCGGTAATGAATTATTGTCATTTGGCGCCGCCTGGCCGTCAGATGCCGGCCATGATTATATTGAGATAGAGCGAAATGGTTTTTCAGCATATCTGCTTGAGGTGGATGGTAAACCTGAATTGATCCGAAAAGTTTAATCCGATGAATATTGTAGGCATAGATCTTGGCGGGACCAGAATAAAAACAGGGATTATCACCGATGGTACTTTACAAGCCGTTAGGATGATCGATACCATTCCAGGTACTGGTTTCGAGAATTACCTGGATTTAATACAGGCCGACATCATCAGTTTACAGAAAGAAACTCAAACAGAACTGGATGCAATAGGTCTGGCGTTTCCGGGATTGGTTGATACAACGAATAACAGGGTAATTGATACAAACAAAAAATATGATGATGCCCCCGCTTTAAATATAGCGAATTGGGCAAAAGATAATTTCGGACTTGAGCTTAAGCTTGAGAATGATGCCCGCTTAGCATGTATGGGCGAATGGAAATATGGCGCCGGAAAAGGAACTAATGACATGGTCATGTGTACATTAGGTACCGGTGTTGGAACTTCCGCTATTATCAATGGCAAAGTTTTAAGAGGTAAGCACTTTCAGGCAGGCATACTGGGCGGCCATTCCATTATTGATTTTCAAACCGGCAATCAGTGTACTTGTGGTGGCTTTGGTTGTGTCGAATCTACTGCTTCAACCTGGAGAATTAAAAGTCTGGCGGAAAGCCACCCGCTATTTAAGACAAGTTTGCTTTCCACAGCCGAAAAGATTGATATTGCTCTAATTTTTGAACTAAGCTTGCTTGGGGATGAGCTGGCCAGCGTATTAAGAGAACACTGCATAAACGCCTGGGCTGCCGGTATAATAAATCTTATTCATGCCTATGACCCCGAAGTTGTGGTACTTGGAGGTGGAATTATGAATTCAGGTGATATTCTTATTCCCGAATTTAAGAGGATTATTAAAGAAAGGGCATGGTGCCCATCCGGTATACCAGAAATAAAACAGGCTCACTACCCTGATACAGCCGCTTTATTAGGTGCTATGACATTATTTGACACGATAACTACGCATGAAAAGGTTTCTAACTAAAGAATCAAATTACGATAAAAGACCTGTTATAAAGGTTGATGAAAAACATACAATTAACATTGGCTGGCGTGAAATAGGTGAACAGTTAAGTCATCACATTTCGCATAGGGAGGCTAAAAAAACCGTGGTGGCAGTTGAATGTTATCCCGGCGTTTTAGAGGATGAGATAGTAACAGGTTTAAAGGGAATATTAAACCCTGATCATATATTTCTGGCAAATGAGGCAATGAAGTCTCCTGAAGAGATCGATCAGCTCGTTTACCCTGATGTTACGGATGACCGCGTATTCGGGTATCTTACCAGGTTACATATCGGCGACTTTTTTGACAATGAAAAAGTCGCCGCACTCAGAAAAAAGATCAGTGAGATTAAGGAAGGAATAATCCTGCTTTACGGCACTGGCACATCGCAGCTTGCAGACCCTGATATACTGGTTTATGCTGATATGCCAAGATGGGAAGGACAGCTCCGTTTCAGGCGCAATGAAGTGAGTAACCTGGGAGTAGAAAACAAGTCGCTTGAAGCTTCATTACAGTATAAACGCGCCTATTTTGTAGACTGGAGGGTTTGTGACCGGTTGAAAAAAACATTGATTAATAAGTGGGATTATGTGCTGGATACTACACTTCCAGGAAATCCCAAAATGGTTACGGGTGAAGCTATCAGGGAGGGGTTAGAAAAAGCTGTAACCCGGCCTTTCAGGGTTGTGCCATTCTTTGATCCGGGTCCATGGGGCGGACAATGGATGAAAGAAGTGTGTGACCTTGATCAATCTCAGATAAACTATGCCTGGTGTTTTGATTGTGTACCTGAAGAAAACAGTCTACTGTTTAGCTTTGGTGATACCCAATTTGAACTTCCATCAATTAACCTGGTATTCTTTAAACCTAAAGAATTGGTCGGAGAAGCAGTCCATGGCCGTTTTGGCGATGAGTTTCCTATCCGTTTCGACTTCCTGGATACTATGGATGGCGGTAACTTAAGCTTACAGGTACATCCGTTAACTGAATATATCCGGGAGCATTTTGGAATGCATTATACGCAGGATGAAAGTTACTATATTCTGGATGCTGCTGAGGGAGCGCATGTATACCTGGGATTAAAGGACGATATTGATCCGGAACTGATGATCCGAGAACTGAGAGAATCAGAGCAAAGCGGAATATTTGATGCCGGTAAACATGTGAACAAATGGGAGGTAAAAAAACATGACCATATCCTGATCCCCGCCGGAACAGTTCATTGCTCAGGATCGAACAGCATGGTGCTTGAAATTAGCGCCACACCATACATTTTTACATTTAAGCTCTGGGACTGGGGTAGAATGGGACTTGACGGCAAACCGCGCCCTATCAATATTGACCATGGCGAGCGTGTTATACAATGGGATTATACCACATCATGGACAAAAAACAACCTGATCAATACGATAGAACAGTTAGGCGAAGGAGATGGATGGAAAGAAGAACGCACCGGCTTACATGAGCGCGAGTTTATTGAAACCCGCCGGCACTGGTTTACCCAGAAGGTAGATCATAATACGAATGGAACACTTAACGTATTGAACCTTATAGAAGGTCGTGAAGCCATCGTAGAAAGTCCTGATAATAAATTTGAACCTTTTATAGTCCATTATGCCGAGACATTTATTATCCCCGCTAAAGTGGGACGATATAGCATCAGACCTTACGGGGATAGTGAAAACAGTGAATGTGCAACTATCAAAGCATTTATAAGAACTCAACCATAAAAAATTAAATATGAACTCAAAGCCAGAAATCCCGAAAAAAAAAACCGGAAGTAAAGTTTGTTGAACGCCCCTGGGGATCATTTAAACAATTTGCAAATAATGAACCCTGTACAGTTAGTATGATGACTGTTTTACCCGGACAACGGTTAAGCCTCCAATCACATATCGGACGAGCTGAGTTATGGATTGTCATAGATAATGATGCCATAGTACAGGTGGGCGATGAAATTAAAACGTACCAGGCTGGTGATGAGATTTGGATACCTGCAGAGGAGCGTCACCGTCTGTCGAACAATGGCACTACTCCGGTTCGCGTACTGGAAGTAGCTTTTGGAAACTGGCAACAGGAAGATATAAAACGTTTTGATGATGATTATGAAAGATAATTTAAACCTAACAGCAACTAAACAATCCAGGATGGTTGCTTTTATTTGTATTGCAGCTGCATTCGGTGGATTATTATTTGGTTTTGACACTGCTGTAATATCCGGCATTGTTCTGCCTGTTAAAGTTCAATTCGGAATGGATGCTGCTACAGAAGGATGGTTTGTAAGCAGCGGCTTATTGGGCTGTATACTGGGTGTAATAACTGCAGGTTTATTAAGCGACAGACTTGGAAGGAAGCCGGTACTTATGATTGCCGGAATCGCTTTTCTGATATCCGGAATTGGATGTGCTGTGGCAAATTCTACGGATATGCTGGTTGTATTCAGAATAATTGGCGGAATAGGTGTAGGTACTGCCTCCGTTATCTCCCCAATGTATATCACTGAGTTCTCACCGGCTAAAATCAGGGGTAAGATGGTTGCTGTGTATCAACTGGCCATTACCATCGGTATATTGCTCGCATATTTCTCCAATGCTTTACTGGTAATGGTTTCGGAAAATATTCAAGCAGGTAATGCATTGATTGAATGGATCTTTCAAAAGGAAGTATGGCGGGGCATGTTCTTCATGATGAGCATACCTTCAATCATATTTATTGTCCTGATCCTAATGGTACCTGAAAGCCCGCGATGGCTAATTTCAAAAGGAAAAAATACTAAAGCATTAACCATATTAAAATCCATTCTACCTGATGATAAAGCTGAAACTGAACATGAGGTAATAGAAACCGCCAGAGCTAAAACAGGTCTTTCAAGCAGATCTGTATTTCATAAAAGCATTCGCCTGCCACTGATAATTGGCATTATGCTGGCTATTTTCCAGCAGTTCAGCGGTATTAATGCCATTATTTATTACGGTCCGAAGATATTAACCGCAGCAGGCCTTAATGGGGATGACGCATTACAAGTTCAGGTTATTATAGGCGCTGTGAATGTATTATTCACTATAGTAGCTATTATGCAGTCTGATAAATTCGGACGCAAGCCGTTGCTGGTTGTTGGACTTTCCGGCATGATCCTTTCATTGCTGGTTGCCGGCTGGTGCTTTTATACCGGAAATACCGAGGGACCTCTTTTGTTAATCATGCTTCTTCTGTTTATAGCTTGTTTTGCCCTTTCTGCCGGACCAATAACATGGATCCTGATCAATGAGATCTTCCCGAATGATGTTCGGGTTAAAGGTGTAACCATCTGTACATTAGCACTATGGGGAGCTGTATGGGTAGTTGGTCAATTTTTCCCATGGCTGCTTGAAAATGTTGGCGCCGCCGGTGCATTCTGGATATTTGCAGGATTCAGTGCCCTCAACTTAATTTTCTGCCTGAAGTTGCTGGTTGAAACAAAAGGAAAGACGCTGGAGCAAATTGAAGCGATTTACATTCCTGCTCATTAATGATTAAACACACTTGAACACAACGAGGTGAGTACATCAAGTTAAATCTCGCTACTCAAATCTATTTCCAGGTGTAGCGAACTGGTGGTGTGATATAGAAGTTATCTATTGGTCGCAAAAGTCCATTCTGAGCAGTGGGACAAGGTGAAAGCATGCCCATCACATCATGTTCAGAATAATGTCGGCTATCGTTTTATACGATCACAAGACCATAACGATTAAGCGAGGAAAATACACCTCTGATTCTGGTGAGGCACTTGAGTCAGGTGCATCGGGCATTCGCTTTGTTTGTCTTATAATTGACAGATCTTTTAACAATGTTATTTAACCATTGACTTGACTAAAAGCTTTTCTGGTATGGGTAAGTCCCAAAACTCGTATTGTTCAAGTGCTCCCACTTTAATATATCGCCGGCTTATAAGTGACTCTTTCTTGCCTTTTTCTGTAAATTCGGATACTAACAAATAACCGTCGGCTACTGCCGGTAAGGTTAATGAATATGGAATTTCAATACGATCCGAGGCAGGAAGGCTCACAGAAATAGTTTTTGAATAAACAGAAGACCCTTTTGAATTTAACAATTTTACGGTTACCCGCCCGGTCTTATCTGTTATCACATCATTTACACCGGCAAGGGTTAATTTTAAATTATCACCGGGTTTATGAGCAGTCTGGCCCTTAGTATATCGTTGATCAGTAACATTTAAGAATACATTTGTTGATGCAAAGCAATGCTTAAACCAGTATAATGTATTGCCTGGTGTGAGATCTTTAATGTCTCCTATAAACCAGTCGCCGGTATAACCATAGTTATTGGTCAGGTGACAAAAAGCAAGCACTCCCGCGATTGAACGATTTGCACGCAGCCATTCCGTTTCACATTGCAGCCAGTATGCTTGCAACTCCCGTCGCTGATCAACGGTGCTTCCGGCGCCTAAGTAATAATTATAGATCGGTGCACCTAATTTACTTGGTGTTCCATCCCTCCAGAGCCAGATCCACCCATATTCATTTACCAGTTGAGCAGAAGTTGATTTTTCGAGTTCTTTAATAATTTTTGGCTTGAAATCCAAATCGCCCAATGGATATGGCGTGGTTAAAATACCATCTTTTCCGCGTCCCTGATAAGTATGGGGCTCATCCATATCATCTTTGTTCATTTGTGAAGCAGTCATATATCCTGCATCCCAAATTCTGGTTGAATCAAGTTTTTGCAACTCCGGTATCAGAGTGTTTCCTATGAAATCATTCCAGTTTTCATTAATTGCATCCCATATCACTATGCTGGGATGAGATCCATCTGCCCATACCCAATCAGTATATTCCTTTCTTATTTGATCATCCCAACCATGGGCTTGCCAGTAAAGCCACTCATTTTGAAATAAAAGTCCATGTTCATCTGCCAGATCGTACCAAAACTCAGGCACAATTCCTACGCAAATCCTCATACTATTCCAATCAAGCTCTTTTGGCATATCGATAAGCATTTTCTTTACCCACGCCTTATCCCAGGCTAAATTTGAGCAATCAGGATCTTCAAAAAAGCGTTGGAGCGTGATATTGGACCCCCGAAGATAAATTTTATCATTATTGAGATAAAATGATTTACCTCTGCGCTCGAAGTCTCTCATTCCAAATGCCTTTTCAACTTTATCAGTCTGTGTATCTTTATCCCGAACGGTTATTTCCGCCGTATAAAGAAACGGATCATCCGGGCTCCAAGGATGCGGATTCGTGATGAGCACATCTGTGCTAATTTCTCCTTTCTGATCTCTTAAAAGAACCGTAGTTCCCTGAGATGAGCCCACGAGTTTCCTGCTTTTCTTTTCATATACATTAACCTGGAATTCCACCTTATCCCTTCTCGGATCATTCGGCGCATTAAAAAGATTCAGGTTCCACAGTTTGGCCTTTACCGTAACCTTATTTTCCTTCAGCTTTGGTAAAGCTAATAGCCGGTTCACCCGTACTTTCTTTGTAAAGGAGATTAAAACATCATCCCATATCCCAGGCATGTAATGTTCCTTTTCTTTGTCGGTTCCCCCGGCAGCACTACTTGGAAGCCAATACCGGTCACCTGTTTTCACCAAGATCTCATTCTCCTGTCCCAATTTCAATGCCCGTGTAATCACCACATCAATCGGAGTGTAACATTCAACATAACTGCCAAGATCAATGCCGTTTACAAATACTTGTGTTACATATTGACTTTTCTTTATCGTGAGCACAGCTTCCTGCCCCTTTAAATGCTCCCCGATGGCAATCTTTTTACGATACCAGCTATACCGCGGCGTATAGTCTGTCTTTAACAGCTTTCTTCCTGCGTCAACTGCCATACCGGGTGTTTTAAAAAATTTATCGTACTCTTCTATTCTGGGCAACGCCAGATGAACCAATCCGGGAACTGGAATTTTACGAGTAAACTTTCCGGGGGGAAATGCAAGAACCGTCTGATCAAATTCCCATATACCATTGAGGTTAATTGTAGTTCGTGGAGAACCGGCAGTAACAGCAGATAAATAAATGCAGGAGAGCAGGAAAACTGTTAAAAGTAATTTTTTCATGTTTTAATAGGCGAAAAACAGTTTTGTTATACGGAAAATTAAAATTTGGCGGTTATACGTTTTGCTAACTTTAAATCGTGAGGATTTGTCCATAATGGTTGATCCTTGGTCTTTTTATCCTCCCGCATAGTGATCATTTCTTTAATCAATGGGGCAGCAGGTTCCGCCTTCGGACCCATTTTCTCCAATACTGTTAATGCCTCGATACGTTCCAGTTGATTATCGGATTTCAAAATTCCAGTTAATACCGGTATTACAATATTATCATCTCCCAAACCGTGCAGCGCCTCTGAAGCTGCGATACGAATGGCAGGAGTCATATCCTGCAATAAAGAAACGAGTTCTGGCCTGGCTCTGAGCGCTTTTTTTCCCAGAACGGTACAACCCGTTGCTGCCCAATATCTTACAAGAGGATTTTTATCTTTAAGCCGCACAATAAGTTCTTTTAAATAACGAGGATTCCTGGTGGTACCTATTTCAGCCGTTTCCAATATTCGCTCTAACGGATAACTGTCGCTGCGTGCATAGTCATATACCGTACTGCTTTTTGATATATCAACTCTCATTGACTCCGGAATAAACCCTGTATCTTTATTTTTCAGTATAAGAGCCCGGCAATCTTCACGCATTTTTTTCAGAACCTTCTCATGCTTTTTGCTGCCGGCAAGGTTGTTTACATTATGAGGATCGGCTTCTGTATCAAACAATTCCTCATAGGGCTTTTGATGCCAAAATACCGATTGTACAGCGTTTAAAGCTCCTGCTTTATAACTTTTTTCCCAGGAAGCCATTGATTTCGCCTGCCATAGATACTCATTGTGCTGCCCGTAAATTTTATGAGGCATATAATTGCGGATATACCGGTATTTTTTACTTCTGATAGTTCGTATCAACTCAAGACTTTCATCGATTCGGCCTCTGAACCCGATAGCATACTCTTTTTCGGGAAGCTGGTGTTTTCCTAAGAATGTCTTCCCCTGCATATAAGACGGTATTTCTATCCCTGCAAGGTTTAAGACTGTTGGGGCAAAATCCTCAAACGATACTATTCTGTCAGTGACTGAACCAGCCTGATTCACGGCAAGAGAAGCGTACTTTTCAGGAAAACGAATAATGAGCGGCACGTGCAGACCAGAATCATACATAAACCGCTTACTTCTGCCTAAAACTCCACCATTATCGCTATAGTAAAAAACAATCGTGTTCTCAGCTAAACCAGCATCCTCCAATTCCTGCAGAAGTTTACCAACCTGCTGATCCATAGTCTCTATTTTATCATAATACGCCGCCCAGTCGTTCTTCATTTCTGGAGTTGCAGGTAAATAAGGTGGTATTGGAACCTTATCGGGATCATGCTTGGGTTTTCTATCAGACCGGCGGATACCGATACTGCTTTCATGCGTTACACCAATGTTAAAAACAGCGAAAAACGGCTGACCTGGTTTACGATTTTTATAGGTCGCTTTATTGCTTGATTCGCTCCATGCATTCCGGCGGCGTACCGTATTATAATCTTCCTTGTCATTATTTGTAGTGTAATACCCAGCTTCGCGGAGATATTCAGGAAGAAATTTAATAGTGGAAGGAATGGGGTAATTGCTGCGCATCTGCTCGGTTCCCAAACTGCTGGCAAGCACCCCGGTAATTAATGTTGACCTCGACAAAGCACATGCAGGTTGGGCGAATGCGTTTTTATACAGCACTGCTTCTTTTGCAAACTTATCAATATGAGGTGAGGTAGAAAACTTGTCGCCATAACAACCCAGCATCGTCGTGTTGTCCTCACTTACAATCCATAAGATGTTAGGACGTTGTTCCTGATGCTGTGCCCGGCTGTAACTGATACCGGCCAGGCCTATTAGAAGAGTTAAAAAATATTTCTTCATAGTTAATATTTTATAAATTAACATCCGGGGCATAACACTTAGCGGTAAAAACCTTTAAGCTAAAGATCATTTGCGCTATTGTTAATTCACACCATAAACTTCATTCTAATTAGCTACAGGCATATTATCTTTATATTTTACTCGTAAATCCTTCAGGTCTTTTTTCAGACTATTAACCATACCAGCATAGCGGGGATCGGCATAAACATTATTCACCTCTTGCGGATCTTTCCTGAGATCATAAAGTTCCCATGAATTAACAGAGCTGTAAAAATGTATCAGTTTATAATCCGTTGTGCGGATGCCGTAATGAGGTGTTAAACCATACAGGGTTTCATAATAATGGTAATATATCTTATCTCGCCAGCTTCTAATAATGTAGGGGCAATATCCAGATTAAGGACAAGCTGATCCAACCGCTTATTTGGCTTTATCACACCAGGATATCGTATCATCATTGGAGTCCTGAACGCTTCTTCATACATAAACCGTTTATCATATAAGCCATGTTCACCTAAGAAAACGCCTTGGTCTGAAGTATAAACAATTATCGTATTTTCTTCTAAACCGCTATCTTTTAGATATTTCAATAACCTTCCAATATTATCATCCACCGATTTTACGCTTCGCAAATAATCTTCCATGTACCGTTGAAACTGCCATTTAACCAATTCGTCATTGGTTTTTATTTTCGAGTAAGCTTCGTATTCATTTTGATATTTTTCATCCCAGATTTTTTTCTCTTGCTGATCAAGGCGTCCTACTTCTCTTTTGTAGCCCTTTGGCATCCATTTTCCTTTTCTGTTTACAATACAGCTATCACAGGGGACCTTACTATCATAATCAATATCCAGGTGTTCTGCCATCCTGATGCCATTACGCTGCAGGGCTAGCTTATTCTGATAAGGATCAAAAAAGGTAGATGGATAGGCGAACTGCCTGTCATTAAATAAATCGAGATATTTTAGTGGCGGCATTTGATTGCGATGCGGCGCTTTTTGATGTAACATCAGAAAAAATGGCTTTTCCTTATTTGAACCTATCCAATTTAAAGCCAAATCAGTGGTGATATCTGTTACATAACCTTTATATACGGTATCCTTACCCATTTTAATAAAGCCGGGATTATAATAATTTCCCTGTCCCGGCAATACATTCCAGTAATCAAAGTCTTTTGGCTGGCTTTTAAGATGCCACTTACCTACAATAGCGGTATTGTAACCGTTTCTTTTTAATATTTTAGGAAGTGTTTGTTGGTCAGCATTAAAGTTATCGGTATTGTCCTTAAAGCCGTTCATGTGTGAATATTTACCGGTCAATATCACAGCGCGGCTTGGACCACACAACGAATTAGTTACAAAAGCTCTGTTGAAAATGGCTCCTTCATTCGCTATCCTGTCAATATTTGGTGTTTGCAATAATTTTGAATTGTATGCGCTGATGGCCTGATAGGCATGATCATCAGCCATAATAAATATTATATTGGGCTTATTTTGTTTATGAGGCACTTGTGCTTTTATACTGCACGACATCAGTATGATACTGCACGAGACGAAGGCAAATCTCATTCTTTTCATTAACTTTTTTTAACAACCAAGTTTATTCATTATACTCCTAAAGGGCTGTAACAAATCAATCTATTGCTGTCACTTTTGTACCTTAATGGAAACCGGTGTCAATTACCTTTATGCATGGTGCGATTTTTTATCGATATTCTAATTGGTTTTAATCAAAATATCTGTTCAACACATTACAGCTTTCCCCTTCCCCAAATTATATGGAATCTTAGCAAGAATATAATAACCTACCTTATGATTTTGGAGCCGGTAAAAATTGACAGAACTGGTTCTGCCGGACCCCGGAAAATTGAATACTGGTAGATTTCCTATCCGCTTTTATATAACGGATTGAAAATCGATGTCGGGATGCCATTCAGGAAACACCCGGTAGAAACACCAAATTCGAACGACGTTAAAACGCTTTTTCTAATTCAGTTGCTGTAAATGCCTTCTCTCTCCCTTTAAACATCTGCCGTATCTTGGTAACATCTTCCGTACTTACTTCATTGCCATTATTTTGCCATGACCTACGAATGTAACTGAGCAACTCCGCCACATCCTTATTAGAAAACTCTTTACTATATCCAATACCCGGCATATCCACATTTATTTCAGGAGCTTTATAAACATGTCCATTAACCGTTATCGGTCCGGTTAAACCGAATAAAACTATTGCTACTAGTTTATTTTTATTTCCGGTTACCAATTCAGATTTGTTTAAAGGAGGAGCCAATCCTTTTATACCATTTCCATCAGCACCATGACAGGTTTGACAGGCAGAACCAAATATGGCGGCACCGCGGGGAAATTCCTTTGCAAGCGCTTCGGGGTCATGGTATTTGCGCAAATTTTCTATTGATGCAACTACCCGTTTTACTCGCTTATGAATGGCCATCGAGGTATCAGGAAATACTTGAGTAATCTGTTTCTTAAAGAGTTCTTCCTGGTTTTCCATATTACTGATTGCGGCATCGGCAACATAGATGCTTGTCGGATATCTCTTAATAACCTTCTCTAAGAGATCAGCTGAGGCGGTTTTATCAAACGGCTTTATATAATGTCCCAGGAATGCGATGTATGGTGCTGCCAACGCATCCCCCTTTAAAATCATATCGTTGAAGACTGAAACGTATTCCTTATATGATTCTTTACTGATAACAGATGGGATAACACTGAGTGCCTGCATCCTTAATGGCCATTCCTGTTGCTTTAGTAAGCTTAAGACCTCGCTCGTTCTCAGTACGCCTAAACCTTCAAGCGTCCACATTACATGCATAACTTTAAGAGACTTAGTTCCTTCTTTCAATGCATCCCGTAAAGCAGGAATTACATCCTGGTCTTTACTATCAACTAATAATTGCTGCGCCTTATCACGTACCCAGCCGTTAGGGTGACCAAGCAATGATACCAGTTCGACAGAAGTATCAGGAAACCTGACACTTCGTGCTTTTTTCTTTACGGGGACTATCTTATAGATTCTGCCACATTCTAAAGGCCTACTCAGATCACGTTTACCGATCTCTTTCTTCAAATATGGCGTTAAATACGTTTTGTGCTGAATGATACCTCTGTACATATCTACCACATACAATGCACCATCAGGTCCATTATATAAGTTAACAGGGCGGAAACGTTCATCTACACTGGTTAAAAACTCTTTCCCTTTATATGCCTGTTTACCCGAAGCTATATAGCCGTTCTCAGAAAGGATGTTTCGTTTTATCAAATTGGCGGATGGCTCCGCAACAAATGCATTGAAATTATATGCCGGACCAAACAGATCTCCACGGTAAACCACTGGTCCGCATGCGGCGGTAAAATTAACAAGGCGTAAACTATCATCCAGTATACCTTCCATATACCCTCGGTTAACACCAGGAGTCGGCCTGGCAGGATAAACTTTGTTATCACGCACTGTTCTCTCAGTATATCCGGCTACATCTTTTTGATTCTTATTGGTAATGCCCAAACCAGGGGTAAAAAAATCACTATTCAAGTTTGTAGAGTTATCATTATAATATAACCGGCCATAATTATCCTGGCTTATCCCCCATTGACCCCGGAAATGGGTTTGTTCAATAAGCCAGGTATCTCCTTTTTTACGGTAACGCTTATCTGACTTGGCATTATATATCCAGTTATCCATGGCACGAAGCAACCCGTTTGGATAATGTTCCACATTTCCTTCCCCGGTATACTTATCATCAACAAGTACTCTTTTCCCAGGCTTATCATTAATTATTTCGTAATACCATAAATTTGGTGGTTCTGCAACCAGAATTCCGTTTTCAATAAGGCATACAGCCCTGGGTAGTACCAATGAATCAAGAAATACTTTCCGCTCATCATATACGCCATCCTTATTCTTATCCTCAAGGATAACTACTTTTCCTGTGGGGGATTCTTCGTCTGTACCTAAAGTATCGGGCATAAAAGCCGGCATTTCTACCACCCACATCCGATTGTCTGCATCAAACACAAAAGCTACAGGGGTACTTAAAAGAGGTTCTGAGGCCACTAATTTCACTTCAAATCCGTCCTCTACCTGCATTTTTTTAATTGATTCAGCAGGAGAAAGTACCGGAGAAGAATTCAGATCGACCGATGACTGCACATAACTCTTTGTTTTGCATTGGTATAAACCGAAAAATGTAACTATTAAAAAGAAATAGATAATTTTTTTCCGGCGACCATTATTTGCATATCGAGTACCACCAACACTTTTTTTAATATCCCTCATTATGCGCAGTATCTTTACTGTTTTGCTATTTCTAATGCTTTAGTGATTGTGTAATATTTGGCAAGCATATTTGGCACTTCCCAATCAGGCATTTTTCCACTTCTCAAAAACTGGAGATATTTGGCTGTTACTTCACCAAAATGAGCTTCATGCCCATTATGATATTTTTCAGGAGCAATTATCATCCATCCATTATTTTTCTTTTGCGCAACCACACCGGGGAACTTTTTTTGTATACCGGATAATGCAGAATTGAATGACGCCTCAAAATCTTTAATATCTACTCCTTTTACCGGTTCAATATATAACTGAGGCTTGTATTTCTCCTGACTACCCTGGCGGATAACTAAATTAGCTTTTGTTCCTTTCATGATTGAATAATGGGTATCACCTGCACCTTCAGGAGCTTCATAATTCCATATCACCGAGATTTTTGCATTGACCCCTTTAATCTGATAATTTATCTCACCATTACTGTACACGCCTAACAAACTATCTTTTTCAAGATCCTTCTTCAGGTAATCGGGGTAGGTATCCATTCCGGTCACTTTCTTAAATTCAGAAGGTTTAAGGATTGTTTTCCAGCGACGGGCATTTGTGATCTTAATATCGTTCTCATACTGAATAACCTGATCCGGAAAGCATTCCCACTGTATCAGATCAACCAAATGAGTTGTCACATCCGCAATGCCTTCACCCTGCTGTGTTACATCAAAATACCAGCCCGGTCTTTTAATCGGGGCCCCGGAAACATATTTAAAAAAATGATGCACACTTTCTTTCGTAATTGCCGGATCTTCAGGTGTTCCCTTCTGTAAAGTTCCAAAGACTTCAGGAAGCAAGGAAAACTCGCGCTGAAGTATACTTGTGATCTCATACCGCTCAGTCATGATATCGTAGAGCAACACCTTGTTTTTTTCGGCAGAAGCAAAAGCCTCCTTGAGAAGCTCGAAATTTTGGTAAGTGATAGCCATCGGTTTATCTGCCAAAACATTTAAACCCGCATCTATAGAAGCTTTAATATACTCTGTTTTCTTTTGATTGTTTCCGGCTAATACCACTACATTACCAGGTTTATCATTTAGCATTTTCTGAAAAAAGTCATCACCTGTATAAACTTTTTCCTGCCAGTGAGTGGGATTTTCAGCGCGCGTATTAAATGCTTCAATCCTTTTGAGATGTTGCTGAACATCATCCCCTTCGGGGGCATAAACATGAACTACAGAATCTACACCCTCGTACATATTTTTTTGTACCAGCGCAGCATGAAAATGCCCGGGATCAAGAGTCATTAATTTTATCAGAGATGATGTACTGTCAGAATCAGAGCCTGTACTGGTTTGAGAATTTGAACATGAATTCATAACTACGATAAGTGCCAAAAGTGGCAGAAACATATTTTTAATCATATAAAGTTATTTTTAAATCAATCAGATTGTTATCGGTTTCATTTTGGATGTTAACAGATGGATAAT
>DASWTL010000161.1:0-4482 GCA_036402155.1 Sphingobacteriaceae bacterium
GGGTTTAGTATTTTATGTTCTTCATAATGATCAAAAAGAACAGGAAGTTTCAGCAATTGGTAAACCTCATTTGCGAACAAATGAATCGTGATGAATAATATGGCTGCTAGTTTTTTCACATCATATTACAAATAATCAGCATTCTGCTGATTTATATCAAACAAATGTCATCAATTATTCACGTAAAACTATGGGGTTAAATCAATTAATAAGGTGATCTTGATCACCCTGAATACTATTTTTAATCGCTAACTAATACTGCGAAACAGGTTCAGTAAAAACGGAAATACATTGAAATAATTATAGATTTTTCTTATAGGTATATAGAATTAATTGATTTAATTTATATGTATAATGTTCTTAATTTTACAATGCAACAGAATTAAAACTTGTAAATAGTGTTCAACCAATACCAAAACTTACCAATATGGAAGAGAAATCAAATGATATCAGTAAATGTCCATTTCATAATGGCAGTACAAAGCAAAGTGTAGCCGGCGGTGGCACCAGGAACCGCGACTGGTGGCCCAACCAGTTGAAGTTGAGTATTCTGCGTCAGCATTCATCCTTGTCGAATCCCATGGATGACGACTTTAAATATGCCGAGGCTTTTAAAACGTTGGATCTGGATGCTGTCAAAAAAGACCTTCATGCGCTCATGACTGACTCACAGGACTGGTGGCCGGCAGACTTCGGGCATTATGGACCGTTGTTTATTCGTATGGCATGGCATAGCGCCGGTACCTACCGTGTGGGTGATGGCCGTGGTGGCGCCGGTGCCGGCCTTCAGCGTTTTGCTCCGCTTAACAGCTGGCCGGATAATGTGAGCCTTGATAAAGCACGAAGGCTGCTTTGGCCCATCAAACAAAAATATGGTCGCAAGATTTCGTGGGCAGATTTGATGATCCTTACCGGTAATGTCGCATTGGAGTCAATGGGTTTTAAAACATTTGGTTTCGGCGGAGGACGTGAAGATGTTTGGGAAGCAGATGAGGCTGTGTATTGGGGGGCAGAAGACAAGTGGCTGGGCGGTGATATCCGGTATTCACATGGTTCTGAAGGCGTTGCTGAACATTCAGTATTGGTGTCTGATGACGATGCTGATGGCAAAATACATTCCCGCGACCTGGAAAAACCCCTTGCAGCTGTGCAGATGGGATTGATCTATGTGAATCCTGAAGGCCCTGATGGTAATCCGGATCCGATCACTGCCGCCAAAGATATCCGCGATACGTTCGGCCGCATGGCAATGAACGATGAAGAAACCGTTGCTTTGATCGCCGGCGGACACAGCTTTGGAAAAACGCATGGCGCTGCACCTTCAGATCATGTGGGCAAAGAGCCAGAGGCCGCCGACCTGGAAATGCAGGGTTTCGGCTGGCACAACAGTTATGGCACAGGCAAAGGTCCTGATACCATCACAAGCGGTCTTGAAGTAACATGGACAAAAACGCCAACGCAATGGAGTAATAATTTCTTTGAAAATTTATTTGGATTTGAATGGGAACTTTCAAAAAGTCCCGGAGGTGCACACCAGTGGGTAGCCAAAAATGCAGATGCGATTATTCCTGATGCATTTGATAGCTCAAAAAGACGCCTTCCAACTATGCTTACAACCGATCTTTCTCTGCGCCTGGATCCGGATTATGAAAAAATATCCAGACGCTTCCTTGAAAACCCTGATGAATTTGCAGACGCATTTTCCCGGGCCTGGTTTAAATTAACTCACCGCGACATGGGGCCTCGTACACGATATCTGGGGCCTGAAGTACCGCAGGAAGAACTGCTATGGCAGGATCCTATACCGGAAGTTAATCATCCACTCATAGATGAGAATGACATTGCTACTTTAAAGACAAAAGTATTGGAATCCGGGTTGACCATATCCGAACTGGTTTCTACAGCGTGGGCTTCAGCTTCTACTTTCCGCGGATCTGACAAACGGGGAGGAGCTAATGGTGCCCGCATTCGTCTGGCTCCTCAAAGAGACTGGCAGGTAAACAATCCGGCACAACTGCAGAAAGTATTGAATGCCCTGGAGAACCTTCAGAGCGAGTTCAATAGTGCCCAGGCGGGCGGTAAAAGAGTTTCATTGGCAGATTTAATTATCCTGGCCGGTTGCGCCGGTATTGAAAAGGCAGTTAGAGATGTCGGTCAAGCGGTTACCGTTCCGTTCACACCTGGCCGGATGGATGCTTCACAGGAACAAACAGATGTTGAATCTATGAATTACCTGGAACCGTTCGCAGATGGTTTCCGCAATTACCGCAACACAGATATTCCGGTTTCTACCGAAGAATTGCTGATAGATAAAGCACAGTTGTTGACACTTACCGCACCTGAATTGACGGTGTTATTAGGAGGTATGCGGGTATTGAACACTAATTCCGATGGTTCAAAAAATGGGGTTTTCACGTCGCGCCCCGGTCAGCTTACCAATGATTTTTTCGTAAATCTGCTGGATATGCGAACCGAGTGGAAAGCCGCTTCTGATGACAGGGAACATTATGCAGGTTCTGACCGTTCTACCGGTGAATCAAAATGGACAGGCACCCGTGCAGACCTTGTGTTTGGAGCTAATTCAGAACTACGAGCTATTGCAGAGGTCTACGCAAGTGCAGATGCGCAGGAGAAGTTTGTAAGGGATTTTATAGCTGCATGGAATAAGGTAATGAATCTGGACAGGTTTGATCTGAACTAACCAGGTTATTGATTCTGATAGTATATCCTTTTAATTTAGGAGCATTGCGATAAAGCAGAGGCCGTCTTTAATTAGATGACCTCTGCTTTTAGTTATTTTAAACCCATAATTATAGACTTTTCCAATGGCGTCGCGCCCTTGGTATTGTGGCTAATTTGCAGTTCATTTTTTAAGATTAATGGTGGCTGGGCCATAAACTTGGGTTGTGTTCCATTATGGCGCTGAGCCGCATGGACCAGGAAAGGATGGCATAGATAAACCGTTCCGGCTTTACCCATGGCCACGTCAATCCTCCCATCAGGCAAATTTTGCACTTTCTTTGCAAGTTCAATAAACGACAGACCCTTTTCGCCTTCAGGCTGCAAGAGTGCGGCCACGTCAAGATGTGAACCAACTTTTATACGGGTAGGTGCATCATTTTCACCTACATCCGAAAAAAGGAACAGCATTAACAACGCTCTTCCTTTGGATTCTACATTAATGCGCCATTCAAAATAATTACCAGGGTCATCTCCCGGAAAACCGGCATCAACATGCCAGCCGGTATCACCGGCGTCCTCAGCTGATGGAAAGCGTATGGGAAATGAACCCATACTCATGCAGGGAGCCCATTTATCTTCACCTACCAGCCGGTTAAAAGCGTGGTGAAGAATTTCAGAATTTGCTGCTTTTACAAATGGTTCCTGCGTATACATACCCAGGCGAATAACGGGTTTCGTCCAGGTTTCAGGCTTGTTTGGATCAAGCCCCAGATCGTTCCAGAGAATGTCCCGGCATTGTTTACTGATCTGTTCACTAAACGCGTTTTCTATACGTATGTACCCATCGTTAATAAACTGACGAATATGGGCGTTGCTTATCACTTCCTTCATGAATTGAATTTTTTATTTAGAAAAAGGTTAATATCTGTCAGCCATTTACAGGAATTGTAAACGGACAGGGAATTTTAACTCAGAGTGAGTTAAATAAAATGTCTTACAGATAAGACATGAAGTAGATTAAAGCATTACACACATTCTCATAGTGCAAATATAAGAAAATCTAAATTTTGGAAATAGAATAACTTACGGCTACTTAATTTACATAAGGACAGTATGTTAAAAGCCTGCCCGTCAAAAAAAAAGAAAAAGACAAAATAGGGTATGTATTTATCCTCCTCGGATAAATCACACGAGATGTTAGACAGTATAATTGTACTATGCTATACTGTTGTAAAAAGAATTATAGCCACGTGTCAGGACAACGATACATTAGATCGTCGTATGATAAGTTGCGTGTACCCCGAATGAAACTTAACTAAAAAATATAACCAATGATCAAACCAATTTTAAACCAGAGCTTCATTCTAAGAATGCCGACTAAACACCATTTTAATGGAAGCTGTAAGCGCGGTACAATTATGAACAAAGTAGTTCTGTTTATGTCCTTCATCTTATGTCTGGCAGGATGCAGGAAAAGTGAACTAAGTGAAAACATCGAACAGGCAACAGCACCTTCGTTTAAATCAACAGCCAGTATCAAAGCGATTACAGGGCATATTAAGGTGATGTCATTAAATGTCAGGAGTCATAACTCTGCTGATCCGCAGTCTATGACTGAACGTCAACCCATGCTCCGTCAACTTATTGTAGATAATACACCGGATATTTTTGGAGTACAAGAATTTTCTACTAATTCTTTTGAAGACTGGTACATAGCTCAAATGGCAACGTTAGGTTATGGTGTATACAAAGATGAAGTAGCCGGGTATGGCTCCCCAAAATGCATTTTTTATAAAACCA
>DASWTL010000162.1:0-9354 GCA_036402155.1 Sphingobacteriaceae bacterium
CATGAGTTCACAGGCTTGTATCGCATTTTATATTCTAGACCGCAGGGTAACCATTTGTCTTTAATAAAACACTATATAAACTATATAAAAAGTTAATTCCATTATATGAAAGCATTTATATTTCCCGGTCAGGGTGCACAATTTGTGGGTATGGGTAAAGATCTTTATGACCAGTCAGCAAAAGGCAAGGAGTTATTCGAAAACGCAAATGAAATTCTAGGATTCCGGATAACAGATTTGATGTTTAATGGCTCTGAAGAGGATCTGAAACAAACGAAAGTAACTCAGCCTGCTATTTTTCTTCATTCGGTTATCCTGGCGAAGCTGATTGGAAGTGATTTTGACCCGGATATGGTTGCGGGACACTCTTTAGGGGAATTTTCCGCGCTTGTATCTGCCGGAGCTTTAACATTTGAAGATGGCCTGCGATTAGTTGCAACTCGTGCAAATGCCATGCAGAAAGCATGTGAATTGCAACCTTCGGCAATGGCAGCGATACTTGGCTTAGATGACTTTACTGTGGAAGATATCTGCCAGCGGGTGTCTGATGTTGTTGTTCCGGCAAACTATAATTGTCCCGGTCAGCTGGTTATTTCCGGTTCAGTAGCCGGAGTAGATCGTGCATGTGAGCTTCTTACCGAAGCTGGAGCAAAAAGAGCGCTGAAATTGAATGTCGGAGGAGCCTTTCATTCACCATTAATGGAATCCGCCCGTGCGGAACTGGAGGAAGCAATAAATGCAGTAACTATAAATAAACCAATCTGTTCAGTTTATCAGAATATTGATGCCCGGCCATACATGGATCCGGCCAGTATAAAGCATAATCTGATTGCACAGTTAACAGGTGCGGTAAGATGGACTCAAACGGTACAGCACATGCTTGAAGACGGAGCAACTTCATTTACTGAAGTAGGACCAGGAAATGTTTTACAGGGGCTGGTGAAGAAGGTTGACCGGACGGTTGAAACCAGGAGCGCATCCGTTAGTTAAGTGCCCGAAATATCCCGGGCTGTAGTGGGTAATCATTATCTTAGATGTTAATCAAATTAACCGATTTTGACTGTAAGATTTAAGATCCGTTTATTATTATTTTTGCTTACACTGGTATGTGCTTTTACGGCAGTTACCATACACAATACCTTTGATAAAACGGATACACTTATATCCGAAGCAAAAACTGTTGAGCGGAACTTACAGAGGAAAGAGAACTTTGTTAAGCAGTTTTTAAATGATCCCACGAATTTTAAGGCATTAAAAACTATTGACAAAAACGAAGAGTGGGGTAGAACGTTTATACCAGAGTTTGGTGATGAACGCAAAATTTTTTTACAAACATTCGTTAACAACAAAGTCACTTTTTGGAACTCAAACCAGGTATACTTTTCAAGCGATAAACCCATAAAGGAAGGAAGTAGTTTTATATCATACAGTAATGGATGGTATGAAGCGATCAAACGCAGTAGTGGCAACTTTTCCGTTGTTTGTTATATTCCTGTGAAGTTCAGGTATCCTTACACTAATAGATATCTTAACAATATTTTTTCTAAAGACCTTATTAAAGATAGTAATCTTGAAATAGCGTCATTTAATGATAAAAACGTTTATAATATCAGAAGCGCTGACGGAAATTATCTTTTTTCCGTTAAGCTGAAACACAGTCTGGAAAATACCCTAACCTCACAGCTTGAACTTTGGATGTGGGTTCTATCTGGATTGTCTTTCCTGGTTCTCATAAATTATTTAACTGTTTGGGTAGTTGCCAGGGGTTATTTAAAAACTGCAATTGTCTTGATGATTGCAGTTTTTTCATTCTTACGATATATTAACTCTACCAATGTTGGTGTTCATAAATATTATGGACTTGAACTGTTTGATCCCAAGTATTATTCAACATGGTATTTCCCATCTTTAGGCAATTTCCTGATTGATGTAATCCTGTGTGTATGGGTAGCCATTTTTATTTACAGGTACAGGCATCAAATACGCTTTACAAACAAGCCCTGGTCTAAAGCAGCCGGTTTAATCCTGTTTTTAATATTATCATTATTTGTTATTTGTGTCGGGTATCAGCTTGATTTCATTTTTTCAGATCTGGTTATCCACTCAACTATAAATTTTGATGTTACCAACCTGCTTAATCTGGACTGGCTTAGCTGGGTTGGATTATTGTTGTTTTGTTTATCTGTTCTATATTTTTATTTGATTGCAGAAAGTGCTCTGGTTATATCCCTAACCTTAAATCTTTCAGATAAAACAAGGCTTATTGTTTTTCTTACCTGGGTTATAATCGCAGTTATCAACCGTATATTCTTTTTCGAATTCACTATATTCTTCCTATTATTTGCAGGCTTGCTCTTTTTACAGGCATGGAGAATATTTTGGAACGATGGGCATTATAGCCCAGGGTACTTTATTTTGATAACGCTGGCTTTTGCTTTGATTTCATCTTATAAATTATCCCAGTTCCAGAATGTAAAGGAAAAGGAAGACAGAAAGCAGTTAGCCTTACGACTTGAAAATTCGGATGATCCGAATGCCGTTTTATTATTTCTAAACCTGGAGAAAGAGATTTTAAAGGACAAGGTAATTGCGGATTATTTTATATCCGAAGAATCCAGGAAATCATTGACCCGCCGATTACAAAAGCAGTATTTCGACGGTTATCTTTCAAGATATACCTTTAATGCTTATGTATTCCATAGCGCTGACGGTGCAACAACTGATAGCGCTAATATTTCTTTAAACGCATATAAGAATCTTGTACTGGCAGGCTCTATTAAGGTATCGGACTATTTTTACAGAATTAATAATACATTCGGATACCAGAATTACTTTGCATTGTTGCCCATTAAAAAAGATGGCAGATTGCTTGGAACACTTGTTATTGAATTAAAGTCGCAGCAGATAAGCGATACCCCATCCTCTCCGGCCATATTAACAGACGGTAAAATCAAGGAAAATGAAGATCTGGACGGATATTCATATGCTTTTTATAAAAACGGGCGGTTGTTAAATCAGTACGGTAAGTATGTTTACAATCTGGCTAATTATGATTTTGCAGGAAATGTAAAGGATTTTGTATTTGTTAAAAAGGAAAATATCAATTCTGAAGTATATAGTCACTTAATATACAGGCCCAATGAATTTCGTTTAATAGTTGTTAGTAAACCGGTAAATAAGTTTACTACGCGGTTGGCTGCTATTTCCTTTATTTTTATCATATTAATTCTCTTCACCGCAATAATTCTGTTTTTGCGCGAAGTTTGGCTGAACTTTAAGAACTATGGGTTTAGGCTAAACCGGTATAAAATCAAATATTTTGTGATTATGGACAGGGTTTTATATAAAACCCGCATTCAGGCATCCATGGTTGGAGCCGTTGTTTTCACGCTTCTGATCACCGGGATAATTACTTTTTATAATATTAGTCATCAATACCGGATGCAGCAAAATGAGACCATTCTTGAAAAAGTTACCAGAATTTCTGAGGGCTTCGATAAACAACTGTTTAGAAGAGGTTATGTTGATATTAATGACGAAACAACGGAATATTTTAATTCGCTTGCAGAGGTTAATGCCGCCGACCTGAATCTGTATGATATTAATGGTAATCTGATCTATACTACCCAGCCTAAATTGTATGCTGGACAGGTAGTAGCGCCAAGGATGAATGCCATGGCATTTTTACATTTAAGTAAACTCCAAAAAACTGAACATATAAATGATGAACGTTTAGGTGATTTAAATTTTATTTCGGCTTATACCTCCATCAGAAACAGCAGAAACGAACCTGTTGCTTACCTTGGTTTGCCATATTTGTCGAACGAGCAGGAGTTTCAACAAAATATTGGCGTTTTTCTCAATGCCCTGATTAATATTTATACTCTGGTATTTGTGGCTATTGGATTTTTTGCAGTGTTTGTTGCAAACCAAATTACAAGCCCGTTATCTCTGATTCAGAAAATTTTGAGTGAAACCAATATTGGCCGGAAAAACGAGCCCATTGTATGGAACCGTAATGATGAGATCGGTAACCTGATCAGAGAATACAACAATATGATTGCGGCCCTTGAGGAAAGCGCCCTCAGACTTGCCAGGTCAGAAAGGGAATCGGCCTGGAGGGAGATGGCCAAACAGATCGCACATGAAATAAAGAACCCGCTTACACCTTTAAAACTAGGTGTTCAATTGCTGGAGAAATCATGGAAAGAAAAGGATCCTAATTTTGATAAGAAATTTGAGAAGTTCAGTAAGTCATTTATAGAGCAGATAGAAAGCTTATCGCATATTGCTTCGGAGTTTTCAAATTTTGCTAAAATGCCGGATACAGTACTTACTGAGGTAAATCTTAAGCAAATAATTGAACGTTCAATAGAAGTTTACAGCCAAATGCAAAATGTTACCATTTCGTTTATGGATAAAACAGATACTGCCATTTTTGTTAAAGGGGATAAAGATCAGCTGCTCAGGTCATTTAACAACCTTATAAAAAATTCAGTGGAAGCTATTCCGGAAGGTCGCCAGGGTATGATCTCCATTTCTCTTAGAAGTAAGGAGAGCATGGCAGATATTGTTATCCGGGATAATGGAAATGGCATTCCGGAACACCTGGAACCGAGGATTTTCGCCCCGAATTTTACCACCAAGAGTTCAGGAACCGGCTTGGGATTGGCGTTTGTAAAACAAGCTATAGAGAATATGGGTGGCAGTATTACCTATGAAACCGAGCCGCAAAAAGGCACAACATTCTACCTTCGTATCCCTTTAATCCGAAAAATCCTGGAATAAATAATTCAGATTAACGCAATTCCAGGCTGGTCCTGCCCATCGTGAAACCATCGGCATACAAAATTATGGTATAGGTACCCTTTTCAAAAGCTTCAGGATTTGTCCAGTCTATAGAGTAAGGCTTGCTGTCATTCGCAAACTCAATTGCCGTTCTGTAAGAATATTGCATCTCATCTCCATCAGCAATGAATATACCGTTGTTAGGATTCACAATCAGGTTTCCATTAGGATCAATTACTCTCAAATATATATCATGTAAACCCTGTTCGGCCAGAGAGTTATCAATTATTGAAAAGTTGATCCGGAGTTTTTTTGCTGTACTGGCCCTGCTTACATCAGTTTCTTTACCACTATTCCGGATACGTAAAGGAGTTACGGATATAGTTGCAGATTTTAATGCCGCCGCCGCTTTTACTTTTGAAGTAAGCACTTCATTGATTTTTTCAGTCTCTTCAGCTCGCGCAGTTGCAGTAGCTACCGTATTTCTTAAACTGTCGCGTTCTACAGTAAGTGTTTTGTTCTCATTTTTCAGATTTTCAATATCAGCCGTATATTTGGTTACAAAATACCGAAGCTGCTTAATATCTTCCTGAGCCTTAGCTAATTGCCCCTGGGTAAGTTGTCCTTTTTTCAGCGCCTGACGTAATTCGGAAATTTTAGTTCTGGCTTGTTCTTGTTCAACACGCATTTTTTCTGTTAACTCCGAATTTTTATTGTATGATTGTTCAAGGGTTAAGTTAGCTTTATCTAGCTCAGCCTCTATTTTATCAATTTCGGTGGCCATACTGGTTTTTTCGTCAGTTATGGTAACAATGCGATCATTGGCCTTTTTATCCTTGAAAAACAGGTATGCATTTGTTCCTAGAAGGGCCAGAATAACAGCGATTAAAAAATAGATCTTATTTGCGTCTTTGCCTGAATGGGTTTGAGGAGTAGTGTCTGTATTCATATTGATCTTTACTTTTCAGCTAAATAGCAAGTGTGTAATTAGTCATTATTTATAAAGTTCAGAATTATAACAATATAAGCGTTCATTTAGTATTGATTTAACCGGTAATCTGCATCTTTTTCGGATTTTTTAAATCCAGATGTCCTGTTTACGGTTAATGTGTAATAAATCCGTAACGCTGTAAAAATGTTAAATTAATGTTAATGCAGTAAAAATGTAATATATATTTGATTTTTTCCGTTAAACCTGAGACCATGTTAAAGAAATTACTATTCATAATACCATTAATTATATTCTTTGTTTACATTAGTGTGCAAGCCCAGGAAAGGGAAGTTCCAAAACGCGAATTCAGAGGCGTATGGGTAGCAACTGTCGCTAATATTGATTGGCCTTCAAAACCAGGATTATCTACTGAAACTCAAAAGAGGGAGATGATCAGGTTGCTCGATGAACATAAGCGAAGTGGTATTAATGCAATTATTTTGCAGGTAAGGCCTTCTGCCGATGCTCTTTATGCCAGAGGTAGGGAACAATGGAGTCGTTTTCTAACCGGTAAGCAAGGGCTTGCACCTCAACCTTTATATGATCCATTAGATTTTGCTATTCAGGAAGCTCATAAAAGAGGTATGGAATTGCATGCCTGGTTCAATCCATACCGAGCAACTACTGATCTTGTATCCAGAAACACGCATTTTAGTCATATCACCAATGAAAGACCTGAATGGTTTTTTTCTTATGGAGGTAAAAAGCTTTTTAATCCCGGCCTGCCGGAGGTTAGAAATTATATTGTAGATGTGATCACAGATGTTGTTAGGAACTATGATATTGACGGAATTCATTTTGATGATTATTTCTATCCTTACCCGATTGCAAACAGGCCTATTCCGGATAGTGAGACTTACTATAAATATGGCTCAAAAAGATTCAATAACATTGAAGACTGGAGGCGGCATAATGTGGATACCTTAATTCAGACTTTAAGCCAGGTAATTCATAAAGAAAAAAAGCACGTTAAATTTGGTATTAGTCCTTTCGGGATATGGCGCAATAGATCAGCACATCCGGAAGGGTCGGAATCAACCGGTTTACAGGGTTATAACGCTTTGTATGGCGATGCACGCAAGTGGGTTCAGGAAGGCTGGGTAGATTATATCAACCCGCAAATTTACTTCCCGTTTTATTACAGGGCCGCACCTTATGAAAAACTTGTGGATTGGTGGAGCAATAATTCTTATGGCAAACATGTTTATATCGGGCAAGGGGCTTATCGTGCAATGGAATCTCGTGAAGGATGGAGAGAGCGCGATCAGATTCCCCGGCAGATCAGGTATCTCCGTCAGAATAACCGTGTACAGGGAAGCGTATTCTTTAGCTCTAAATCTTTAACTGATAACCTCGCTGGCGTTCAGGATTCATTACGGAATGATTTTTATCATTATCCGGCATTGCAGCCAGCGATGGTGTGGCTTGATGGAGTTATCCCTAATGCTCCGCAATTGCTGAATGCAAGTATCCAGAAGAACTGCATTTTATTAAACTGGAAGGCGCCTGAAAAAGCCCAGGACGGCGACCTGGCATATGGCTATGTGATTTACCGGTTTACTGAGGTGGAAGAAATGCGTATTGACCGGCCACAAAACATTATAAAGATTTCTTTTGATGGTAAATCGACTTCATTTCTTGATGAAACAGCTATTCCCGGCATTAGTTACCGGTACCTGGTAACCGCAATTGACAGGATTAAAAATGAAAGTGAGCCTTCTAATTTAGTAAGAGTTACCATACCTTAACCAAAAGCTATCAGTCATCTTTAAGTAGTGAAATGCAATTCACAGACAAGGCCTTGAGCCTGCTATCAAGAGATGCATTTTTTTCTGGAGTTTTAAGGCTTTGATAGATATACTGAAGCGCGCTTAATGTGTCTTCATTGGGATCACAAGCCTGAGCCTTTTCCAGATGAGGGAGCGCTCTTACCAATATTTGTTTATACTGATTTAAGTAGGCATCATATTCAGTCCTATTATTTTTAGAAGCATTGAGCTTCTGAATAAATGGTCTTGCTGATTTTAAGTATAAATTTCCAAGTGCAAGGTGCGGTACGTAATAATCAGGTACTGCAACAGCTACTTTTTTATAAAATAAAATGGCTTTATCATCCTCATGGTTAACTTCATATAGTTTTCCCATATGGTAGTTAAAATTATCCTGATATCTGGCAGGAAGCTTTTCTGTGTGGGCCATTATTTTGCCACCTATCTGTAAAGCTCTTATTGGAGTGCCTTCAGTTCTCTCCACCCTAAAATCCATATACAGATCCTCAACAGATTTAGTTTGTGAAAATCCATATGCCCAATATCCTAAAAGAAAAAGTGTAAACAGGTAATTCTTCATGTTTAAAATAAAAATGTCTGAATATCAGGCTGTTGTAGGTTATTTTTTTTCAGGCAAAAGCACAGCTCGGATTAAATTATTACCACTCAAATATCTATTAGCGGTACTTTTTATTGTTTCAGGCGATATGTTTTTTAAAGATTCTAAGTAAGTATTAATAGATGAAGGGTTTTCTTTATTCTGATACTGACCCGTTAAGTAACCTAACCAAAAATTATTTTCTTTGAGCTGGATCTCCGTGGCACGGGTTTCTTCAGCAATAAATTTCTGAATATCCACAGGTTGTGCACCGTTCTGCTTGATTTTATTAATCTCATCGAGAGATGACGCAATGAGTTTCTCTACATTCTCCGGACTACATCCAAAAGAAATATACAATGAATATCTACCTGTTGGATATTTGCTATAACTTACTCCGGCTCCGGGGCTATAAACACCACCTTCATCTTCACGTAATCGTTCAATAAGTTTAATTTGAAGCACTTCCGCAAGCGCATCTAACTGAATATTGGTTTCCGGGGCATAATCATAACCACCGGTAAACACTAATCGCACGCTTGCTTTTTCTTCTTTTCCTTTGAAAACTGTTTTGGCTATTTTACCTGATGGAGGTCTGATACCAAGATCTTTTCCAGCTTCAATTCTGTTCTTTGATGGCAGCCCGCCAAGGTACTGTTCTAATAATGGTTTAATTTGATTTACATCGAAATTTCCAACAAATGTGAAGGTAAAATCACTTGCATCGGCGAAACGCTCTTTATAAATTTCGTATGCACGATCCAGATTTATCTGTTCAACTTTCTGCAGGCTCGGACCCGTACGACGTACATTATAATTACCCAATACCGCAGAGAGTGTATCACTAAATACACTATTCGGATCGTTTTCACGATTTGCCAGACTCCCTTTCTGCTGGGTAATAAAACCCTTAAAAATTTCCGGATCCTTCCTCGGTTGGGTAAAATAAAGGTATACAAGTTGTAAAGCAGTTTCAATATCCTTTGGATTGGTAACTCCTGATAACCCTTCACTTCTTTCAGAAATATAAGTAGAAACCATTGCTCGTTTACCTGTCAGCAACTTGGGAAGTTCAACCGGATTAAACTGACCTACGCCGCTTCGCTGGATGATGGTTGAGGCATTTGAGGCAGACTGGTAATCAGAATCATTATATAGCGAGGTGCCGCCGGGACTGAATGCTGAGAAACTTATTTCATCATTTTTAA
>DASWTL010000163.1:0-18416 GCA_036402155.1 Sphingobacteriaceae bacterium
AGAAAATATCGATTGCGACTTCAGGCGCCTAAACGGTTATTTATTCCTCCATCCTACAGATAAGAAAAAAACACTTGAAGATGAACTGGATGCAACGAACCGGTATGGAATAAAAACAGAAATGCTTGAAGGAACACCAGGCATCCCCTTGGAAGACGGTCCTTGCCTGAAATTTCCTAACCAGGCCCAGTTTCATGCAATTAAATATCTGAATGGCCTTACAAGGGCATTCATTGCGCTGGGCGGACGTGTATTTACTGAAACACGTGCAACCGATATAAAAGACGGGGAAGTGAAGGCTAATGGCTACATGGTAAAGTCAGAACATGTGGTAGTAGCCACAAACACACCTGTTAATGATCGTTTTGCAATTCACACCAAGCAGGCTCCTTATCGCAGCTATGTTATTGGGGCCAAGCTAAAAAAGGAGTTTATTGAACCGGGGCTTTGGTGGGATACCGGCGATCATGAATCCAAATGGATAACCATGCCGTATAATTATGTACGTACCCATGATCTTGATGATCAGTATTACTTACTGATTCATGGCGGCGCAGATCATAAGACCGGTCAGGCCGATGATGAAAATATTCCGGAAGAGAAGCGATATGCAAAATTGGAAGAGTGGCTTAGAAAGCGGTTCCCGCAGGCGGAAGACATTATTTACAAATGGTCAGGGCAGGTAATGGAGCCTGTGGATGTGATGGCTTATATTGGTAAGAATCCGGGGAATGAAAAAGTATACATTGTAACCGGCGATTCAGGGAATGGAATGACGCATGGCACCATAGCAGGTATTTTATTAACAGACATGATAAACTGTCGTAAAAATCCCTGGGAAAAGCTATATTCACCATCCAGAATCACGTTAAAGGTAACGCAAGACTGGATCATTGAAAATGCAAATGTAGGACAGCAATTTGCAGATTGGCTAATGTCTGGAGACATCGAAAAAATAGAAGAACTTAATCCCGGTGAAGGCGCTATCTTAAATTCAGATTTAAAAAAAGTAGCAGTATATCGCAATGAAAACGGAGAAGTACATTCATATACTGCTGTTTGTCCGCATCTGGGCTGCATTTTACAATGGAATAAAGATGAAAAATCATTCGATTGCCCATGTCACGGGTCCAGGTTTACGTGTGAAGGAAAAGTGATAAACGGTCCGGCATCAACAAACCTGGAACGGGTTGAACTAAAAAATTAAAATGGATAGAAAAACGCACTTCACAGATAAGATCAAAACATCCTACTCACCTTCAGGATCTTACATTTATTTAGGGGCAGGTATTCTTGACGGTGAAATAATTTCTGATGCGGCAGTTAACCTGCCATTAAAGATGATGAACCGGCATGGTCTGATTGCCGGTGCTACAGGTACCGGAAAAACCCGCACCCTGCAATTAATTGCCGAGCAATTATCTGAGGCAGGGGTTCCGGTATTTATGCTGGATGTTAAAGGCGATCTTTCGGGATTACATCGTGCCGGAGAGGAAAATCCGAAGTTAAGAGAGCGCGCAAAAGTTCTGAATATTGAATATACTCCTTCAGGATTTCCGGTTGAGCTTTATTCCCTTTCGGGAAAACTGGGAGCACAAATGCGCGCAAGTGTACTAGAATTCGGGCCGGTATTACTTTCAAAGATACTTGAGCTAAACACTACCCAAACGGGGGTTTTATCTGTTATATTTAAATATGCAGATGATGCAAAACTTCCTCTGGTTGATCTGAATGATCTTAAGAAAGCCGTTTCTTACCTGTCGGAAGGCGACGGCGCCGCAGAGATAAAATCAGATTACGGCACTATTTCTTCTGTTACTGCAGGCACCATTTTAAGGAAGATCGTAGCCCTGGAACAGCAGGGCCTGGACCATTTATTTGGGGAACCATCATTTGAAATTGAAGATCTCTTTAATAAGATAGACGGACATGGTGTTATCAGTTTACTAAACATCTCAGACATCCAGTCCCAGCCGGTTTTATTCTCAACTTTTCTTCTCAGCCTGCTTGCTGAATTATTTACACACATGCCCGAAGCAGGTGATCTGGATAAACCCAAACTTGTTTTCTTCCTGGATGAGGCGCATTTTCTATTTAAAGATTCACCAAAGGCATTCCTTGAACAGATTGAAATGGTTGTCCGGCTGATCAGATCGAAAGGTATTGGCGTATTCTTTTGCACACAGTCTCCTACAGATATTCCCGAAACAGTTCTTGCACAATTAGGCAACCGGGTACAACATGCACTCCGGGCATTTACACCTAATGATGCAGAAAATTTAAAGAAGACGGTGAATACCTATCCACGATCTGAATTTTACAAAATAGATGAAGTATTAACTACCCTTGGCACCGGCCAGGCATTAATAACCGTGCTAAATGAAAAAGGCATCCCTACAGAAGTGGCTGCAACCCACTTAACACCTCCCCGGGCAGACATGAAACCATTGCCGGCAAACGAAGCAGAAACCCTACTCAGCCAAAGCAGTATTAATCAAAAGTATAAAGACCCTATCGACCGTGAAAGCGCATACGAAATGCTTACTGCCAGAGTTAACCAAAAACTGGAGACAGAAGAAAGAATACCTGAAAGAGGCTCTGCACGGCAGGAAAAAAGCGCATTTGAAGAAATAATTAATGCCCCGATCACACGTCAGATAGGCAGGGAAATAGTTCGGGGATTATTTGGAATGTTAACGGGAAAAAAGGCAAGATTCAGATAAAGATGCTACTATAAACTTCAAAGGCAGTGCTATACGCAACCCACGAGATAATCCCCTGGCGGATAGCTTTACTTACCAGCTCAACAGAATTTCGCACCCCTAACTTATCTATCAGCCGTTTACGATGGGTATCAACAGTTTGTGCCGAGATGAATAGTTGATCAGCGATCTCTCCATTCGTATAACCTTCTGCCAGCCATTTAAGTATTTCTATTTCTCTGGTTGTAAGATGATACTCACCATAAAGTTCATCGGTATGCTTCAAATCATACTCCTGATACATCTGCCTTCCTTCACTTACCTGTTTGATAGTTTCTACCAGGTTCTCTAAATCACAGCTGCTTTCGAGATATCCTTTTACTCCTAAATTTTTTAATTGCTTAATTAATGACGTATTAATATATAAGGAGAGTATGATGATCTTAGCTTTAGGAAAATCCCTCATGATCTTCCTGGTGGCCTGAATGCCGTTTAAATTTGGCATATTAAGGTCCACAATTGCAACATCAGGTTGCTCAGTGCCATACTCTTCAACCAATTGATCTCCGCAACTAACTACCTTACATACAGTTACTCCGTGCACATCACTAAGCAATCTGCTAAGGCCATTTGCAAATAAATTATGGTCTATTGCAACCAGAATTTTTAATTGAGTATTAGACATAACTCAATGATGACCCATCCATCCAACATGTATTTTATTAAAATAATCTTTCTATACTAACCCGCGATTGGAATCTTAACTCCCCTTCTCAAGCATCAAATCTGGTAAATGTATCTCCGATAAACTTGTCTATTCAAGTAAGAATGCGGCAGTTATAGAAAATCATAACTTCCAAAGTTAACTTATTTTACCTTAATAAACACCGCTTTTTTTCTGAATATTTTCTTATTAACAGGTTAAATAAAAGCCAGTTGCAGATGCGGATATTAAATAAAAGGCTACCCTACTTAAATCGGTATATTTTATCCCTGAGGCTCCTTAAACAGGGATTATGGCGAAAGTATCATTCGAATAAGACACCCGGCTCATTGCCTGGGATTTTGCATGATAATAAAGGCATACCCAGTTTTCGCTAGCGGCCATTCTGCCAAATTGTTCCCTCAGCTCCATAGATTTGCGTCCGTCAAAGTCATATTTAGCAGCAAACCTTCGGAGTAACTGTTCAGGCTCAGGCAGCACATCTCCCCCAAAAAAGCACGTATCATCATCTGAAATGATTTTAAACACCTGGTGAAACTCGCTATGACCGCCGGTTATTTCATAAGATATCTCGTTGTTCAGTTGCCCGGTTCCTTCAACAAAATGGATACTGCCGCTTCGTTGCACTACATCAAAAATCTCTGTACGGTATGAAGCAGATGGATGACTATATGCGGCTTCCCACTCACTGCGCTGTATTACATATTCCGCGTGGGGGAAACTAAGTTCAAGTACGCCATTATTATTTCTTACCATGCCCCCTGCATGATCGTAATGAAGGTGAGACATCAACACCAGTGTAACATTCTCAGGATGGTAACCTGCATTTATTATATTCTTATGGAGAATAAATTCCCCCTGCTCATTGTTAAACCCTAAACCTGTATCAACCACCACAAGGTCATTAGCCGTTTCTATTAAAAATGGCTGCACATAAATAAACAACGACGCGGGACGATCCTTCCTGTCATGAACCTGCGGATCAAACGGAATAAATTTCTTCGAACTGTCAACCGAGTAGGAACCTTCGTATAATGGAAATGCTTTCAAAATCGCTAACTAACTAATCTTCAAACATGTATTTGAACCCACATGTTTTTGAGTGGCAAAAATGCCGATTAAATGTATATTTACAACTTAAACATTGCTAATATATGCAAAAAAGGTGGGTAGAAGGGGAAGTTGACATGCAGGCAGTAGCTGAACTTCAGCAATGTTTGCAGGTAGATGAGACCCTGGCTAAGCTATTGATTAAACGTGGTGTTACTTGTTTTGATGATGCAAAAGCATTTTTCAGACCACATTTAAGTCATCTGCATGATCCTTTTTTGATGAAGGATATGGAATTGGCTATTGACAGAATCAATAAAGCCATACTTCTGAAAGAAAAGATCCTGGTATATGGAGATTATGATGTGGATGGCACTACTGCGGTTGCCCTGGTATACAGTTTCTTCAATAAAATTCATGATTCGATAGATTTTTATATCCCCGATCGATATAAAGAAGGCTATGGAATTTCAACCCAGGGGATTGATTATGCTGCAGAACACGGGTACAGCCTTATTATAGCACTTGATTGCGGTATTAAGTCGGTTGATAAAATAGATTATGCAAACCAGCTAGGTATTGACTTTATTATTTGTGACCATCATACCCCCGGAGACACGCTGCCCCGTGCGATAGCAGTACTTGACCCTAAAAGAAGCGATTGCGATTACCCTTATACAGAACTGTCAGGGTGCGGTATTGGGTTTAAATTGGTGCAGGCATATGCTCAGGTCAATGACATTCCGTTTGAGCAGATCTTATGTTATTTAGATCTTGTTGCCGTTAGTATTGCTTCCGATATCGTCCCGATAACAGGCGAGAACAGGGTACTTTGCTGGTATGGTCTGGTAAGACTGAATACTCAGCCATGTAAAGGCCTTGCTGCATTAATGGAAATTTCAGGCAAGCGCGAAACCTATTCCATTACTGATATCGTTTTCACCATTGGTCCGCGAATTAATGCAGCCGGCAGAATTGATGATGCCAAACATGCTGTAAGCTTACTGATAGCTGATGATCAGGCTCTGGCCCGTGATGGCAGTGCAGTTATCAATTTGAAAAACACGGAGCGTCGTGAACATGATTCCAACATTACAGAACAGGCCCTGGCAATGATTGAACGCGATGCGACCTTAATTGCCAGAAAAACAACTGTGTTATATGATCAAAACTGGCACAAGGGCGTAATTGGAATTGTTGCATCCCGGCTAACGGAAAAATATTACCGCCCTACAGTGGTACTAACCCAATCGAACGGACATGTGGCAGGTTCTGCGCGTTCAGTACTAGGCTTTGATTTGTATGAAGCGCTAAGCTCATGCAGCGATCTGCTTGAACAGTTTGGCGGTCACAAGTATGCAGCAGGCTTAACCATGAGACCTGAAAATGTTCCGGCCTTTCAGCAGCGTTTTGAAGAAGTGGTATCACAATCTATTCCTGATGAGCTTTTGGTTCAGCAGATAAATATTGATGCATCCATTTTGTTAACACAGATCACCCCTAAATTTTTAAGAATTTTAAATCAGTTCGCTCCGTTTGGCCCATTGAACATGACACCTGTTTTTTTAAGCCGGGATGTAAAAATATATGGGAGTGCATCGCTGGTAGGAAATAAACATCTGAAAATGTCTATTTATCAGGCTGATTCTCAATTATTCGAATGCATTGGATTTGGACTGGCAGAATATATAGATGTTTTGAACAAAGGGACGCGCTTTGATGTTTGCTACTGCATTGAAGAAAATGTTTGGAAGGACAAACGCACAATACAGCTAAACTTAAAGGGGATAAGGGCTTATTAGTCTGCACAATTATGATATTAAAAGCAGAACATCTTATAAAAAAATACAAGCAACGGGCAGTTGTGAACGATGTTTCATTCCATGTTTCACAGGGGGAAATAGTTGGTTTACTCGGACCAAACGGTGCAGGCAAGACCACATCATTTTATATGATCGTTGGACTTATCAAACCTAATTCGGGCCATGTATACCTTGAAGATGAGGACATTACAGAGGACCCCATGTACCGGCGGGCAAAAAAAGGGATTGGTTATCTCGCGCAGGAAGCCTCGGTATTCCGGAAGCTGACTGTTGAAGACAACATTCTGTCAATTCTGGAGATGACCTCACTTTCCAAATCACAACAAAGAGATAAACTGGAAGAACTGATCGACGAATTCAGCCTGAACAAGGTGCGCAAGAATCGCGGCGATCTGTTATCCGGAGGTGAGCGCAGGCGGACAGAAATTGCGAGAGCACTTGCGGCTGAACCTAACTTCATCCTGCTGGATGAACCTTTTGCAGGCGTCGATCCGATTGCGGTTGAAGAGATCCAATCGATAGTAGCTAAACTGAAATTAAAGAATATTGGCATTCTGATCACGGATCATAATGTACAGGAAACACTTTCCATTACTGATCGTGCCTACCTTCTGGCTGAAGGTAAAATTATGCTTACCGGAACTCCATCAGAAATAGCAGAAAATGAGATGGCACGTAAATTCTATCTCGGACAAAACTTTGAACTTCGTAAAAAGAAATTATTATAATAACCCTGTCTATCCATTATGACTATAGTAAACTCCTTATTCACCTGGATAATGAAAAAGCGGATACATCAGATCGAGCTTTTTATTAAATATCCTCATGATGTACAGGCAGAATGGTTTCAGAACCTTATTTCAGCAGCCCAGCATACAGAATGGGGTAAGAAATACGGATACAGTACGATATTAACCCCCGAACAGTTTAAAGAACGGGTTCCTATTCAATCATACGATACTTTAAAGCCATATATTGAACGAATGATGAAGGGGGAAAACAATTTACTTTGGCCTTCTGAAATTAAATGGTTCGCAAAATCATCCGGCACTACCAGTGACCGGAGTAAATTCATTCCTGTAAGCGAAGAATCACTCGAGGAATGTCATTACAAGGGTGGTAAAGATCTTCTTTCAATATATTGCAATAACCGTCCGGATGCCCAGATCTTTACAGGAAAATGCCTGGTATTAGGCGGCAGTCATCAGATAAACCCCTTAAACAACGAATCAAGTTACGGAGACCTATCCGCTGTTATTTTAAAAAATCTTCCTATCTGGGCCGAATATTTGCGTACTCCTGATCTTTCCATCACGCTGCTGGATAACTTTGAAGAAAAGATCGAGAAAACTGCTCATGCTATTATTGATGTCAATGTTACCAACATGTCCGGTGTACCTACCTGGTTTATTGTTCTGGCGAAACGGGTACTTGAGATCACCGGAAAGAATAATCTGCTGGAAGTTTGGCCTAATCTCGAGTTATATTTCCACGGAGCTGTAAGCTTCAAGCCCTATCGTGAACAGTTTAATAAGCTGATCCCTTCGGATACCATGTACTACCTGGAAACCTACAATGCTTCCGAAGGCTTCTTCGGCATCCAGGATCTTCCTAAATCGGAAGAGATGTTGCTCATGCTTGATTACGGAATTTATTATGAATTCCTTCCGCTGGAGAAACTGTATGATGAGAATCCAAAAACACTGGGATTACATGAAGTTGAACTGAATAAAAATTACGCTCTTATTATTTCAACAAATGGGGGTTTATGGCGATACATGATTGGCGACACAGTGAAGTTTACATCGTTATCTCCATACCGGATCCAGATTACCGGACGCACCAAACATTTTATAAATGCTTTTGGTGAGGAGGTGATCATTGATAATGCCGAGCAAGCGCTTACTAAAGCCTGTTCTGAAACGAATGCGATCATCCGTGACTATACAGCATGCCCCATTTATTTTAAAGATAATGAGGCCGGAGGTCATGAATGGATCATTGAATTTGAGAATCCACCGGCGAATATTGAACAATTTACTGATATCTTAGACAGCACCTTACGTGAAGTTAATTCGGATTATGATGCTAAACGGTTCAAGGATATGGCTCTGAAACGCCCATTACTTCATATCGCACCGCAAGGCACTTTTTATACCTGGATGAAAAATCGCGGCAAGCTTGGCGGACAAAATAAAGTGCCCAGACTGGCTAACGACAGACTTTATGTGGAAGAGATTTTAGCGTTAATGAATACTAAACAGTAGTTTAGTGATCTTTCTTAACGTGATGACGTCTTTGCGGAAATAATAGTGAAGCCACAACACTTACTGTTAATATCCCTATTATCACCACCAGTGAGTGTGTGGTTGTAAATCCTGCATCCTTTAGCCAATGATGTCCTAACATTTTTATACCAATAAATACAAGCAGGAAAGACAAACCTGTTTTGAGATAATGGAATTTGTGGATTACATTCACAAGCAAAAAGAACATAGATCGTAGTCCAAGAATTGCAAAAATATTGGAGAAGAAAACTATGTAAGGATCCTTTGTCACGGCAAAAATAGCAGGAATAGAATCTACTGCGAAAATCAGGTCCGTAAACTCTATAATAAGCAGTACCAGGAACAATGGGGTAACATATTTTTTACCATGTTCTTTAATAAAGAATTTTTTACCTACAAAAGCAGGATATACCGAAAAATATCTTGAAGCAAGCCGTATTACCTTATGATTTTGGGTGTCTATACTTTCTTCCTGATTACGGTTTATAAACATCATAATACCGGTATAAACCAAAAATGCACCAAAAACATATAATATCCATTCAAACTGGTTTATAAGCGTGGCGCCAATAAAAATGAACAGAAACCGCATGATGATGGCGCCAATGATGCCCCAAACTAAAACCCGGTGGTAATAGCGTTCCTCTACTCCAAATGAAGTAAACACCAGTACCATAACAAAAATATTATCAACCGATAGGGCATATTCAACCACATAGCCGGTTATAAATTCCAGAGCCAGATTTTGTCTGTATATACGCAGGCTTTCGGCAAAATTATCCGGTATTAACGTGATATTATGCAGGTGCTTTTGAGTAAGATCGGCCAATTGCCTGTAATTCTCAATTCCATGTAACTGATCACCTTCTGTAAGTAAAAGAAAATAGAAGCCGATCGCAAAAGAAACCCAGATAGCGCTCATAATTGCGGCTTCCTTTAAACTTACCGCATGCTCCTTCTTGTTAAAAATGCCCAGATCAATCGCCAGCATTAAAACAATAAACATTAAAAACCCACCAAAAAAAAGCAACTCGTTACTCATGTTATTTCTTCCGTTCTGTTGTAAATTTTACCAGTTGCTCCAAGCCAAGCCGGGCTGCATTATCGGGCATCTCTTTTAATATCTCAAATGCTTCTTCCTGATATTTGTGCATCTGCATTTCTGCATAAGCAAGTCCGCCGCTGTTACGTACGTAGCTCACTACTTCATTTATCTTAACAGGATCATCGTTATGATTTTTAACCATATTAATCATCCTTCTTTTTTCGGCTGTATCAGATTTATTCAATGCATAGATTAAAGGCAGAGTGATCTTTTTCTCCTTAATATCAATACCTAGTGGTTTACCCACATCATCAGTGCCAAAATCAAACAGATCATCCTTAATTTGAAAAGCAATACCCACTTTTTCTCCGAATGCCTGCATCATCGCTATCGCCTTTTCATCAGCTCCGGCAGATGCGGCACCGCATGCACAGCATGAAGCAATCAGAGAAGCCGTTTTCTTTCGGATCACTTCATAATACAGATCCTCATTAATATCAACACGCCGCGCCTTTTCCATCTGCAACAGCTCACCCTCACTCATTTGTTGTACTGCTTCTGAGACAATTTTTAACAAATTGAAATCACCGTTGTTCACTGAAAGCAACAATCCTTTAGACAGCAGGAAATCACCAACCAGTACAGCAATCTTATTTTTCCACAGGGCATTTATTGAAAAGAACCCTCGTCTTTCATATGAATTGTCAACTACATCATCATGTACCAGTGTTGCCGTATGAAGTAACTCAACCAGTGCAGCACCTCTGTGTGTGGCTTCTGTGATCTGTCCGCATAAGCTGGCAGAAAAAAACACAAACATCGGACGTATCTGCTTCCCTTTTCGCTTTACAATGTAATGTGTAATGCGGTCAAGCAGCGGGACAGAACTTCGCATGGATGCTCTGAATTTTTCTTCAAAAGCATCCAGGTCTGCAGCAATAGGCTTTCTGATTTCGTTAAGGCCAGACATTAATAGAGATGAAGTGCAAACATACATGAAATGTTAAAAATTTGAGACATTTCAAATGTATTATACGTATCGGTGTAATAAATCCTTAAAATGTTCATCTAAACTTCATTTGACGGATATAATTTGCATAAATTAATTTTTAATATCATGAAACAACTTTCAAGATTAAACTATTTCCTGGCAATTGCGACCATCAACCTGCTTGGACTGCTTCCAAAAAAGCATTAAGATACTTACGTACCTGGCAATTAAAATTGGTTAAGCAACTATTTGCTAAATAATAAATAGGCAATAATAAGGGTAACGAAAATGTTAAATGTTTGCGCAATGATAAAAGCGTAAAACGGCTTTTTACTTTGTTTATTAAAAAGGTCTGCAAAGTTGGTCTCTAAACCAATGCTGGTGAAGGCTAAAGCGAACCAAAGCCCCTGTAAGCTTTTTATGCTGCCTTTAACTGCGGATGTAGTTTCCGGGCTGATAACGAAGGAAAAGAGTAATGACGCGGCTATAAAGCCGATAACAAACTTTGGGAACCGCTCCCAAATAACCTTTAGAGTAGGTTTAGCTTCCTTTTGCCCTGAAGGGTGGTGTGTGTAAGTCCAGTAAACCGAAATAGCAAAGGCTGCAAGCCCTAAGAGCACATTTTGTGAAAATTTCACAATTGTACTAATCTTTAAAGCCTCCTCGCCAATCAGTGTTCCTGATGCAACCACTGCCCCGGTTGTATCGATGCTTCCGCCCAGCCATGCGCCGGTGACTTCCTGAGAAAAACTAAAATACTGAGCGATATAAGGCATAATGATCATCATGGGGATCGCCGTTATAAGCACCATTGAGATCACATATGAAAGTTTTTTAGAATCTCCTTTTATTGCTCCTGAAGCAGCTATAGCAGCAGAAACCCCGCAGATAGAAACTGCACTGGATATCATCATCGACAGTTCTTCATCTATTTTTAGCTTTTTGCATATCCAGTAAGCGAAATACCATACAGATAATACAACTACCAATGCCTGGGCCAATCCTAATGACCCAGCTTTTAAGATATCGGTGAAAATAATATTGGTACCCAGAAGCACCAGCCCGATCTTCACAAACAATTCTGTTGATAATGACGAGCGGAGCCAGTCAGGAAGCCTGAAGAAATTCCCGATAATTAATCCGATTACAAGACTGAATATAACAGCCTCAAGGTTAAGGGCTGTTATTACACTGTTTCCGGCAAGCAATAATGCAAGAACGGTAAGTATATAAATCACCGGGAAGCCGATCAGGGCATCTTTAACCGATCTGCCCGTAAGTAAAGCGCCTGTACCGGCTATAACTGTAACAAATACAAATTGTACAAGTATGTATTGCAGGTTTTCATTATTGAATACCCCTGCAGAAAGATCTGCTGCAGTGCTCCATTTAAACGCAGGTGCAGGAAAAATCACACCCGCGATGGCCAGTAAGATAATGAACCCGCCAAGGATTACTACTGTCCAGTCTTCGTGAATGCAAAGTTTGTTTTTATCTGACATAGTCTTGGTAATACTTTAATTTTTAGGTCTTGGATGATCTTGATTCAAACGGGGAATTAACTCATTATTTAATTTTATACCAAAAATATCTTTCAACGCCCTCTTAGCCGCATGGTAACCGCACATTCCGTGCACACCTCCGCCGGGAGGCGTTGATGATGAGCATATATAGATCCCTTTTGCTGAAGTACGATATGGTGAGCGCCGCAATGCCGGGCGGGTAAATAATTGTCCAGGATCAAGTACACCTCCATTAATATCGCCGCCGATATAATTGGGATTATATTCCTCCATTTCCGCAGTATTCATCGTATGTTTTGCAAGGATACGGTCCCGAAATCCTGGTGCGAAGCGTTCGATCTGATTTTCAATAGCTTCAGTCATATCCACTTTTGACCCATTAGGCACATGACAATATGCCCAGGCGGTATGCTTCCCTAAGGGTGCTCTGGAGGCATCAAACAAACTTTGCTGGGCCAGAAGCACAAATGGTTTTTCAGAAATCCTGCCACTCCAAACTGATTGTTCGGAAGCGGAGATCTCATTCAGGGTATTGCCTAAATGAACTGTTCCCGCAGCTCTGGCTTCGGCATTTGTAAACGGAACAGGTCCATCCAAAGCCCAATCCATTTTAAAAACACCCATTCCATACCGGTAACGCTCCAGCTGGTATTTGTATATCCAGGAAAATTTATGCCCGGCAATCCGCAAGATTTGCCTGGGTGTAACATCCAGAAGCAAAGCATTCGCAGATGGGAGTTGCTCGAGAGACTTCACCTCAAACCCCGTTTCAATTTTCCCGCCCAGGGATATAAAATAGGATGCCAGTGATCCGGCAATAGCTTGCGAGCCACCTAATGGGATAGCCCATCCACGTAGATGAGCTGTCGTTAGTAAAACAAGCCCGATAGCTGAAGTAGTATAAACTGATAAGGGTTGCATCGAATGTGCAGCCATTCCAGCCCACAAACCTTTAGCTTTTTCAGTCTTAAAATGCTTTGACAGGAATTCAGCAGATGTGAATGCATGTAGACCAAATTTGATCATAGAAGTTAAATTCTTTGATAAATTCAGCGGTCCCAACACCTGGGTCGCAATAGTGGGCCAGTCCTTCACCAAGGGGCCAATCAACTTCAGATAAGCCTGTTCATCGTCACCAAGCATTCTGGCTGTATTCAATAAGTCATTCTTCAAAACAGCTGCCGTACCGTCATCAAATGGATGCGCTGCAGCAGTATCAGGAGAAATAAATTCCAGCCCGTGATCATGGAGAGGCAGGCTATTGAAAAATGGCGAACCAATTGCCAGTGGATGGATGGCTGAACAAATATCATGAGTAAAGCCTGGCAAGGTGAGTTCGGCTGATCTAAGGCCGCCTCCTATCTCCTTTTTACCTTCCACTATTAAAACCGACAGACCGGCTTGCTGCATGGTGATAGCTGCAGCCAGGCCATTAGGCCCCGAGCCAACAACAACACCATCAAAATCTTTTGTGTTCAAGTTTATTGGTTAAGATGATAACCCTGACATGAAATTGCTGCTTAATGGAAAAGACAACAATATGAATAACTTGCGGAGAGGGTGGGATTCGAACCCACGATACCCTTGCGAGTATACAAACTTTCCAGGCTTGCTCTTTCGACCACTCAGACACCTCTCCAATAAGCGGCAAAAATAACAATTTCTCCGGCATTTTGGGTATTACTATTTTGTTTTCAAACATTCAGAATCTGAAAACTAAATTATAGTTTTACGGTTTTACCTAACTGTATCAAACTTACCCGTTTAACGGGAAATATAAATGGGGGATAATTCCGGCAAATGATTTTAATTGTTGATGATAAATCTGAAAATATTTTTTCACTTAAAAAGCTCCTTGAGTATCATAACTTCAGTGTTGATACCGCAACTTCAGGTGAAGAAGCATTAAAAAAAATTTTAAAAAATGTGTATGCCTTAATCATCCTGGATGTTCAGATGCCGGGCATGGATGGATTTGAAGTTGCCGAAGCTATTTCCGGTTACAGCAAGGCTAAAGATATTCCCATCATTTTCCTTTCTGCAGTTAATAAAGAAAAACAGTTTATTACGAAAGGATACGCGTCCGGCGGTATAGATTATATAACCAAACCAGTAGATCCGGACATTCTGATCCTCAAGGCTAAAACGTTCTACAGGCTTTACGAGCAAACCCAGCAGCTTACCAATGCCAAAGAGAAGCTGAAAGAAGAAATCGAGATAAGAAAAGCAGCAGAAAAGAAAAAAGATGAATTTATAAGTATTGCCAGTCATGAGCTCAAGACTCCTTTAACCAGTATAAAAGGATATTTACAACTCTCTGAACGTGCACTTGATAATAAGAACATAGAAAACACAAAAAAATATATCCAGCGTACTCAGCTTCAGTTAGAGAAGTTAAATAACCTGGTAGCGGATCTTCTCGATATTTCAAAGATTGAAAGCGGTAAAATGAAGTTCAACAAAGCCATTTTTAACTTTCAAAACTTACTTAATAACGCTATTGATATTGTACGGCAAACCACTAACGGACACAAGATCACGGTTAATGGTTCGGCCAATGTTGACGTCTATGGCGACGAGGTCCGGATTGAACAGGTAATTATCAATTACCTCACCAACGCCCTGAAATACTCGCCAGAAGCGGAAGAAATTATTATAGAGGCTGACATAAAAGATGACCGGTTAAAAGTCAGTGTTAAAGATTTTGGTATCGGGATCCCTCCTGAGAAACAAAAAAATATATTCGAGAAATTTTACCGCGTTGAAGAAACATCAAACCGATTCCAGGGTTTGGGCATTGGTCTTTACATATGCGCAGAAATCTTGAAGCGCCACCAGGGAACTTATGGAGTAAACAGCGAACCCGGATCCGGGTCTGAATTCTATTTTAATATACCTATTCTGAATAGCAACACCAAATGAGTCATTTTTTTAGAACAATACCATTACCTGTAAAACTAATATTGGTAGGATTAGTACCTCTGCTATTTCTCCTATATCTTGCTTTTGAAACAGCCAGGGAAAAAAGCGCCAAACTTGAAGTAATTGACAACTATTATGAGGGGATAAACAGAAATATCCTGCTTACGGATCTTACTTCTGAAATCCATCTGGAACGCCGTCATAGTTTAAGTTATATGATACAGAAGGAGGATGCTACCAAAATGGTTGTTCAAAGAACTAATGTGGACAAAGCATTGCAAATAGTTGAAAATCAGAACACTGATGGATTCAAAGCTTATAAGGAGTTTACTTTATTATCAGATTTAGAAGCTACACGTAACAAAATTTCAAGCAGAGAAATCACCTCTTCAGAAATGATGAATTACTATACTTCTTTAATTTCGCGGATACATTCAGTTAGTTCTTTATCAGTTGATCATCTTCCTTTTTTAGAACCAATAAATAAAAACTTAACCAGTCAGAACTTACTCACTCAACTTAATAACAATCTTGGCTTGTTGAGAGCTGAGGTTTACTCCGGAATGGTTAATAAAGGTCTTCTTAAGAGAGAACTAGAGGCCATAGTAAATCATGCTGCGTTAATAAAATCTATTCACAATGAACTTTTAGCTAAATCTGAACCAGAGGTAGGAAATAAAATTCTGTCGATAGGTAAAACAACGGAGGGCCGTTTCTTTAGTAATACCATAAACCAACTTCTGACAGAGAAAAGAATAGATCCATCTGTTAATCCCGATTTATGGTGGGGTTATTCAACAAAACTGGTTGATGAACTTCTGGCAATACAAAAAAGGCTGCTACTTAATGTAAAAACCGATATCCAGGCTATTCATGACGACGAAACCCAAAAGCGAAATATTGCTATTTTGGGTATCATCGTCATCATTATTATTGTACTGGCTATTATAGTTTATACGATTAAAAGTATTTCCGATTCACTTAAGTTTATACGACTTGCGGCCGAGAACATTTCGACAGGTGCGACCGGTATTGAACTGAAAATCTATGCTAATGATGCAATAGGAAGTCTTGCCCGGTCAATTAACCGCATTGATGCCAATAATATTATTTTATCCAACGCTGCCGATGAGATTGGCAGAGGCCGGTTTAACACTCCCGTTAAGCCAAGAAGCGACCAGGATGTACTTGGAAACGCCGTGGTTAGAATGAAAGATAACCTTCAGAAATTTACAAAAGAGAACGAGGAAAGAGCCTGGATTCAATCAGGCATCAGTAAAGTTAATGATAGCCTTCTGGGCGAAAAGACGCTTGCTGAGCTTACAGGCGAATCTCTAACCACACTGATCAGATACATTGGACTTGAGTTAGGACTGTTTTACGTTAGCAATAATTATGAATTTCTTGATTATTACAGCGGCTATGCAGTAAATAAAGAACACGTTGAAAAGAAAATTCCATTTGGCCAAACCCTGATTGGTCAGGCTGCTGTTGATAAAGAAATTATCTATCTGGAAAACATACCTGAAAATTATCCAAAGATCACCTCATCAATAGGTAATACCTTGCCAAACAGTATCCTAATTACTCCGCTGGTTCATAATGGGTTGGTTGAAGGTACAATCGAACTTGCATCCTTAAACCCTATTTCTAAAAGTGCACGCGAACTCATTAGTCAGGTTTCCAATAATATAGCAACTGCAGTCCAGGCAGCTAAAAGCAGAGCTAAGCTGCAGGAGTTATTTGAAGAAACCCAGGCTCAGTCGGAAGAGCTTCAGGCTCAGCATACCGAGATGGAAAATCTCAACACAGAGCTGGAAGTACAAACCCAAAAACTTCAGGCATCTGAAGAAGAACTTAAAGTTCAGCAGGAAGAACTATTGCAATCAAATAAGGAACTTGAACAACGGGCGTCGTTACTTGAGGAAAAGAATCAGGTGATACTTGAACGAAATCTGGAGATCCAGAAAAAAGCTGAAGAGCTGGCTTTAAGTACAAAATACAAATCAGAGTTTCTGGCAAATATGTCGCATGAACTCCGCACACCTTTGAATTCTATTCTTCTTTTATCCAGATTAATGTCCGAAAATGACACATTAGACCCCGAGCAGGTTGAGTATGCAAAAGTAATTCAAAGTTCGGGAAAAGGACTTTTAAACCTCATCGATGAGATACTCGATCTGTCTAAAATAGAAGCAGGTAAGATGGACCTTGAATATGCTCCTGTCGAAGTAACATCAATAACCAACGATATGCGGTCACTATTTGAGCCGCTGGCGAAAGAAAAGAACCTGTTATTTACTATAAATATCAACTCCGGTACCCCTGAAGTTATCATTACCGATAAAATGCGGTTGGAACAAATAATTAAAAATCTGATATCCAATGCGCTCAAATTCACCCATTCCGGTAGTGTAACACTGGATATCACGCCTGCAGAAACAGACGGACTTCTTAATCTTATAGTCACAGACACAGGCATTGGTATATCCAAAGAAAAGCAACAATTAATTTTTGAAGCTTTTCAACAGGCAGACGGTTCTACCCGGAGAAAATTTGGTGGCACAGGCCTTGGATTATCAATCAGCCGGGAATTGGTAAAATTATTGGGCGGAGAAATAAGCATAACCAGCGAAAGTGAAAAGGGAAGCGTATTTACTGTTACCATTCCTACAGACAAGACTGAACAACAACCCGCAACTTCCGAACAAATCATAACAGAAATTAAAGAGCTTAAAAATGAGATAATTACTGATATAAAAGAAAATAAGCCAAGCTTTATTGTTACTGATATCCCAGCGGAAATTGATGATGACAGAAAATCAATCACCACAAACGATAAGACTGTATTGATTATCGAAGACGACACCAATTTCGCTACCGCATTATTATCTTTTACTCATAAAAAAGGGTATAAAGGCATAGTTGCGGTACGCGGTGATCAGGGTATTGAAATGGCGCAACAGTATAAGCCTATTGCAATTTTACTTGACATCCAATTGCCTGTAAAAGATGGCTGGCAGGTAATGGAAGAGCTTAAATCAAACCCTAAAACGCGTCATATTCCTGTTCATATCATGTCATCGCTGGAGGTAAAAAAGGAGAGTTTACTTAAAGGCGCGGTTGACTTTATCAATAAACCCGTGGCGATTGAACAGATACAGCAGATATTCTCCAAATTAGAAGATGCATTAAACAGGCACCCTAAAAAAGTACTGATCGTAGAGGAAAATCCTAAACATGCTCAGGCATTAAGTTATTTCCTCTCGAATTTTAATGTTACAACAGAGATAAAAGGATCTGTAAAAGATGGCGTTGAAGCCCTAAACAAGAAAGAAGTAGATTGTG
>DASWTL010000164.1:0-14108 GCA_036402155.1 Sphingobacteriaceae bacterium
TTACTTCGAAACCAGAATAGGTGAGAATCTCTTTAATTGCGTCCAGGGTATCAGGATCATCATCAAGAATTAAGATTCGCTTTAACATGAAGGTATCTTATAAGGTCTAATATAATGATTTATTTTTAAATAAGATTTATATCGTGCCGCTTTAAAATAAATAAATGCGTATACTGCGTATTCATAATATCACTAAAGTATTTGCCCAGTATCTTTTTTATTTAAAAAATAAATAACAAAAGCAAAAACCTCCGGTAGTATACAGGAGTTTACCTATAAATAGAGGCCAAAAATAACATGAGACGCGTTTTAGTTTGTGATGATGATACTACCATTTCAGAAGTGGTTGCTTTAGTGTTAACCGATGCCAATTGGGAAGTTTATACCATTCCTGATTGTAATAATATGATCGAAAAAATAGAGTCTATAAAACCATCCATCATCTTTATGGACAATATGATCCCCAATGATGGCGGAATTGCAGCTACACAGATCATTAAAGGCCATCCGGAATACAAAGAAATTCCTGTGATATACTTTACGGCAAACAATGATATCGATTCATTAGCTGAAAAAGCCGGAGCTGATTATACCCTTGCGAAACCTTTTAATATTTCAGATCTGGAAAGTGTTGTGCAAAAAGCATTTAGTTCATATCGTAATCCCGGAACTGCAGAAGATAACTAACGATATTACGCAAAACGTTGATCAGGATTATCAGATAGTAATTTGTTTGAGGTACTCCATATTGTATTTCATACTTTCAAGCGGATTATTGGTATAATTTTCCTGCTCTATGAAAAAATACTTCAGTCCGGATTGCTTAGCGCTTTTTAGCACCCGCGTAATATCCAACCCTCCTTTTCCAAACTCTATACTATGACGGCCTTTCATATCTTTTAAATGCCATAACGGAAAACGTCCGCTGAACTTTGTAAAATAATGTAAAGGATCCTTTCCTGACGCAACTACCCATCCCAGATCTAATTCCATATGCACAAGATCAGGATCTGTATGATTTAAAAGAACATCATATAATACCTGCCCTTTTTCTTCCTTAAACTCATAATCGTGGTTATGGTATCCAAACTTCAGGTTTAATTTTCTGCATTCCTCGCCAGCTTTATTAAACCGGTCAGCTATTCTTTTATAATTATCCGTGGTGTCGCCAGGGCCGGGTAAACTGGAACAGATCACATATTCCTGTCCTGATTCTGCTGCTTCATTCATGGTTTGCTGCCACTTATTATTAAGCGCCACATGCCCGCTTCGAAGTGTCATTCCAAGATCGGAACAGATATTTTTCATTTCTTTTGGAGACAGGCCATAATAATGGCCTTTGGTGCTCGCAGCGCTCTCTATCTGTTTAATGCCGAGTGAAGCAATCTGTTTAAGAGTACCTGTAGCATCTTCAAGCATTTCCTTGCGGAATGTGTATAACTGAATACCGGGATTTTTAACTTTCTTTTGAGCGTTGGCAAGAGAAGGCAGTAGTACCGATCCTACTGCCAGTATTCCTATGTCTTTTAAAAAATCACGTCGTTTTTTCATTTCAATTGTGTGAACATGTCTATTTCTTAAATGTATTAAACTTTCATCAATCACACAAAGAATATTCCCTCTGGAGTTATTTAAACTATTTGGTGTTTGAATTTAATGCTTCGGTTTTTTCCAGCTCTTCGATAGTCCATGGATTTGATCTTTCTCCTGATTCTTCCCTAATCTTTTTTACTTCTTCCGGAGTTATAAACGGAGAGGGCCCTCTTGCCGGAATACGTCCAAATTCAAAACGGGCGTAACTCAGCACGGAGGCAATCCATTCATCGTTATTTTCACCCATAGATGGCATCAGGTCACCAGGATAAGTTTTACCATCAACAGGCCCTTTTAATCCATGTAATAAAATTCTTATTGCTGTGTTTTTATCGCCCGCCAGACGTTTAGAGCCTAATAATGGTGGAGCGATAGCAGTAGATAGCCCTTTGGCGTCGGCACCATGGCAACTTGAACATAATGACCTGTAGATTGTGGCTCCCTTCAATACCATGTTTCTGTTCTGTGCCGAAAGCAATCCGAGTTTACTGCCATAAGTTTTAATATTTTGTGTACGTTCCAGCGCTGTAACTACACCGGCAAGCATTTGATTGTCCTGATTTGCTATTAACAGATCTTTAGTAATCTTCCTGGCTTTATCTGTATTACTATAAGAAAGAGATAATAAAAGCTGTGTACGCACATCATAACTTGTATCTGATTTCAGTTCATCCAGCTTATTAAGTATCTGCAGGTCGTTATTTTTAATGTATTGTTCACTTATCCAAATTGCAGCTCGCCTAACCTGTTCATTTTCATCATTCATGGTCGACAACAAAAGATCCTGGTCAATGGAATTTAAACCCTCTAATGTCCATAATGCATGTATTCTTCCCAGATGAGATGGTGCGGTTGCCAGAACTGACTTTTCGCCTTTAGCAATTTGTTTTAAAACAGGTACAACAGACTTATCGCCAAGAATAACCAATTGCTTTTGGGCATTATCTCTCCACCAGCCATTGGGATGATCTAAATAGGTTACCAATTTTGATGGCGAGTCATTTAACATATTCGGCCTGGTTTTTTGTTTATATTTATCCGGAACAAGCCTGTAAATCCGTCCGTGACCAATGTTCTTAGCGAATCCCCATCTATCAATTACGTCGCGCAAAAAAGTTCCGGGTTTTGTCCAGTTGCCCTGCTGAATTATTCCCCGGTGCATATCTACTATATACAAAAATCCATCGGGACCGGTGTAGCTGTTAACAGGTCGGAAATTCATATCAGATGAGGCAATAAACTCCTGTCTGTAATAAGCATTCTTAGCTATCATCTTTCCTTTGGCATTGATTAGCTTAGCGCGACGGATGATCCTGCCAACCGGCTCACAAAGGATATAGTCACCAACCAGATCTTTAGGAAGCATATCGCCACGGTAGATGGATTGTCCGCTACAGCCTGTAAAACGGTTCAAAGTACTATCCGGGCGTAATCTTGGTAAGCCACCCTGAACATCCGGAGTTGAAATAATGGGCCACACAGCAGCAAATTCATCATCATACTGATCCTTAAAATCAAGCGCACCATAAACAGGATTAATCTGAAAACGATAGATCGGGATTTCAGACCCTGCTGCTGAATAGAACAGACGACCATAATTATCATGGGTTAACCCCCACTGACCCGCCGATCCGCTTACAATCGGATCTGCCTTAAGTACACCATCCGTAAATCTAAAACGGATTGGCTCATACGTCATGTATATCCAGTTATCGAGGTTCCAGTCCAATCCGCTACGCTGATGCTCCATATTCCTGGTGGTAGAGAATTTGGGATTTTCATATACTATCCTTTTTTCATCGGCCTTACCATCCGCGTTTGTGTCTTTATAGGCTGTAATAGTTATGGTATTGGTTTCATTCACTAGAAGTTCGTGATTTACACATAAAATCATCCGCGGAAGCAAAAGATTGTCGATAAAGACGGTGCTTTTATCCATTTTGCCATCATTATTCGTGTCTTCGAGTAGTGAAATGCGGCTTCTGGGCACTTGTTCGCCTGATGCTTCTGCGTCCTGCATATAAGTTAGCATTTCGGCAACATACATCTTTGCATTACCATCCCATGCAATAGCAACAGGCTCTTTTATCATAGGCTCACTGGCAACCAACTCCAAATGGTAGCCTTTCGGAAGGTTGAATGTTTTCAGACTTTGCTCCGGAGATAAATACTCGGAGCTTGGCTTCGGATTAAACATTCTTTTAGGAGATTCAACTGTCTGCCTGGATACTGTACACGTGTAAACAAGCATTAAAACGGCCAGTACTCCTGCTACCCATATTTTATTTCTCATATATATAACCTGTTATTTTATTGATTGCAAAACTTATACTGATCAGTGTTATAAACCCTTTTATGATAATTCAGGATATTAAATGCAAACGTTTGCATAAAAGTAAATCTTAATTTATATTTATCAAAATATTTTTAACTCAGAAACCGGTTAACCTATCCTCTTGAAAAATAAGATTACAATTCATGATATAGCAGATGCGCTTAACACTAATATTTCTACGGTATCCAGAGCATTAAGCAACCACCCTGCTATCAGTACAGCTACTAAAAAAGCCGTGCAGGATATGGCTCAAAAGCTAAATTACAGGCAAAATAAAATTGCCTCCTCACTCCGTTCCGGACGAACAAATACCATAGGAATAATTATTCCCAGCGCTGAACTTCACTTTTTCGGCTCAGTGGTACATGCCATTGAACAAGTGATGAATAAGAATAATTATACTGTTCTATTATATCAATCCAATGAATCTTATGAACATGAAAGACGAGGGATAGAAACTTTTCTTCAATTGCATGTAGATGGCATTATTGCATCCATAGCATTGGATACACAAAACTATGACCACTTTAATGAGATTAAAAGCCGTGGTATTCCGCTGATACTTTTTGACCGTACTACGGATGCTCTGAAGGTCCCATCTGTTTCTATTGATGATTATAAAGGCGGATATATAGCTACAGAGCATCTTATTCTGAAGGGATATAAACGCATAGCACATATTACAGCACGGCAACAGATCAGAATATTTCAGGATCGTTTAAATGGTTATAAGGATGCTATCAGCGATTATGGATTAGAAGCCGACGAAAACCTCATTGTCTATGGTGATGTATCCGTAGAATCAGGACAGTACTGCACGGAACAGCTGCTTACTCTTACAAAAAAACCGGATGCAATTTTCGCTGTGGAGGATTTTACTGCTTTGGGAGCTATTCAAAAGTTAAAGTCGTTAGAAATTGCAGTACCTCAGGAATTCGGGGTAATCGGTTTTGCTAACGAAGCTTTTAGTGCCTATATCACCCCATCGCTTTCAACAGTGGACCAGCAAACAAAAAAGATGGGAGAAACAGCTGCTGCGCTGTTTTTGGAAACAATTGAGAATGGCAATGTTATCACAGAAAATCAGATAGTTATACTGGATCCGGTTTTGATTGAAAGAGAATCATCTAAAAACTGATCGAACAAACTATTCACATAACTTCTGCTTAATTTTTCAATAGATGAGGTCTCACCAGATCTTCCCATATTTTATAACCCAGGGGATTCATGTGAAGCCTGTCTTTGAGAAATAATTCCGGTCTGGTTTTCCCGTCCTTATCAAGCATTGGTGTAAAAACATCAATAAAAATAGAATTAGGCTGCGTCTTTAAATATCTGCTTATTAAGTGATTAGCAGATCTGGCTTTGTCTATAAATCGCTCCAATACGGGGCTTGCCTTAATAGAAATATAAACTACAGGTGTTTCAGGATGTCTTACCCTTATAGCTTGGTATAAATCTTTAAATCTGTGGAAAATGCTATCTCCATTAAGCTTTTCATTTAACAGATCATTTTCACCTACATAGATGATGATCTGTTTTGGGTTGTAGGGCGTTATAATATCATCAACATAATTTACAACATCATTAATTTTTGATCCGCCAAAACCCCGGTTTAATATAGTATGATCACAAAATATTTGTGAAAGGTTATGCCAGTAACGTATAGATGAGCTGCCTACAAAAAGTATAGGTTGTTTTGGTGGTGCGTAGATCTTGTCATACTGTTTAATGGTTTGAATATCGTTCCAAAAAGGCTTTTCCTGCGCAAATCCTACAGCAGTCGTAATTAAAATCAGGATAAATATTACCGATAGCTTGACATTCATATCATTAGTCTATATAAATGGCTAATATATGATTAATGGCTAAGGTTAATATCATATCTAACGCTGACTACACTGAAAAAAATAAAGCTGAAAAAGAATATAGTTAATTCTTTTTCAGCTTTATTCATTAATTATTCCTCCCTGTTATTGTTCTTCTTTTCTTGAAGTTCCCATTGAGGAAGAAGTCCTGCTACTCTTTCCGGTATTGCCTTTTCTCTGAGTATTGCTTTTACCCTGTTTTCCGGAATTTCCATGGCTCTGACCTTGTCCGCCCTGGTTCTTTTGATTTGCTGGCATAACTTAATTATTAAATGTATATAGATAATTAGTTACAGTTTATAACAGCTACTATTTTTAATGGTTCTTAAAAAAATACATTTTTTGACCATCTGGAGCGGTTTCCAGCTAAGTAAACAGGTCAGGTTCAGTATAAACCAATTGATTATCAATTATTTTAGCAGCTGATGTATAAGGATGTTCAGTTGCTTTATTGATCCCCATAATATGCATCACATGCCAACCCTGAATTTTCATAAAATCTGACACCAATGCCCTGTGACAGCTCCACCACACTGCTTCAGAGCACATATAAGCTGTTCGAAATTTTGTTGCAATATCCTGAAGCTGTTGTATTGCATTTTTAAATTCTTCTGTTTCCATGTAATCAGCATATCCGCGGAATGCTGAATGGCGCCAGGAAGTATTTTTAGAATCAGACCTGGGTTTTCTTCGTCCGCCTAATTCAGCAATATGAATATATTGAATATTGTTTTCAGCCAATTGCTCTTTAAGTGTATCACTATTAAAATGTGAATACTTTCGTGATCCCGGATACCGACGAATATCAGCAAGCATTTCAATTTTAAAAGCTTTCAATATTGCTAAAAAATCTTGTGCAGACCGATTAGAATGACCGATCGTCCATATTGTTGGTCCAAAACGCTCAGGATTCGCTTCAGGTGGCATAATTCTTTAGCGCATTAACAGTTGAAATTCTGTTGAGTTTTATTGTGCCTGCTAGTGGTCTGACAAGAATTTAATAATATACCTAAAAACTGTCCGATAAGGCTGTTAATACCCTTAAATATGCTAAAATTTTATTAAATTTGATGTCAATCATGAGTTTTACTAATCGGAAAACGAAGTATTATTTACTGTCGTTTATCAAGCATGATTTCAAAGCAAGTATTACAGTTTTCTTTGTCGCTCTTCCGCTTTGCCTTGGAATCTCATTAGCTTCAAATGCACCACTTTACTCCGGACTATTGGCAGGAATTATTGGAGGGGTTGTAGTCACACTTATCAGCAAATCAGAATTAAGCGTCAGTGGCCCTGCTGCCGGTCTTACGGCAATCTGCGCCGCCGCCATAACCCAACTTGGAAGTATCGAAATTTTCTTTTTATCCGTTGCTGTAGCCGGTCTTTTACAGATCATTCTGGGTATTTTCAAACTTGGCGGGTTCACTCATTTTATTCCGTCCGCTGTAATTAAAGGTATGCTTGCCGGTATAGGTATTATTATTATTTCCAAGCAAATACCGTTACTGGTGGGTTATGATCAACCAGACTTCTGGACGAATGAATTATTTAATATCCTTACCTTAAACAATACCTTTCAGCATATAGATCAGCTCTACCATCATACCTCTTTAGGCACGGTACTAATTACGCTGTTTTCGTTTATCATGCTTATTACATGGAAGCGGACTCTGGCTAAGAAACTTTCCTTCCTTCCGGCATCATTTATTATTGTTTTCTTTGGATTATTGCTTGCACTGGCATTCAAGCATTTTGTTCCATCCCTTCAGTTGAAGCCATCTCAATTCGTTGCTATTCCGGATGCTATTTTTTCAGAAATACGGTTCCCGGCATTCAATGCACTTTTCAGCAATACGCAGATCTGGAGAAATGCAGTCATAATATGTTTTGTTGCAACTCTTGAAACTTTATTAAGTGTAGCAGCAATTGATAAACTTGATCCATATAATCGTGTTACGCCGCAAAACAGGGAGTTAGTTGCACAAGGCACAGGCAACTTTTTAAGCGGTATGTTAGGGGGTATTCCAATTACTGCTGTAATAGTACGAAGTTCTGCTAATGCTGAAGCTGGTGCTAAAACAAAAGTATCCTCATTTATTCATGGCATTTGGCTGGCGCTTGCTGTTTTACTCGCCATTCCCTTAATTAACCTGGTTCCGTATTGTGTACTGGCTGTTATCCTGGTAGGTACCGGTTATAATCTGGCTAAACCTTCTATGATCAAAGCAGTGTTTAAACAAGGCAGAGAGCAGTTCCTGCCCTTTATTGTTACCGTTATTGCCATCCTGTTTACCGATCTTCTTATTGGGGTACTGATTGGAATAGCTTACTCGATCTATTTTTTGATTAAACATACATATAAGGCCGGTTTTACCATTAAAGAAAGTACAGAGGGGCATTTAAGAAAGTTTGTAATTAAACTGGCTTTAAACGTAAGTTTTCTGAACAAGAAAAAATTCATGGAGATGCTTGATCACCTTCCGGAATATGCCGTAGTTGAAATTGATGGTTCAGATAGTATTTATATTGACCGTGACATACTGGAAATTTTTCAGGATTATAAATCAAAGGCACATCGAAAACATATTCAATTAACAACCATTAACATTCCGGAAGTAGAAACCATTGTACTTCATTAGCTATTGAAATATTGCTTATAATCTCGTGATTTAGAAGAGTTTATTTCTTCTTAAGGAAGCATGTTTTAAGAACCATTGTGGTTCCATCTACCTTACCCTCTATTTCTTCATTATTATCCGTCAGGCGGATATTTTTAACAACTGTTCCTCTTTTGATGTCGTTGGGGAAGCCTTTTACCTTTAATGTCTTAATAACCAGAACTGCGTCACCTGTTTGAAGCACATTTCCATTACTATCAATAGTTTCCATATTTATTATGCGATAAGGCCGCAAAAATACAGAAATTAAATTCAGTCATTACCTTGAGTGAACAAGATTTAACAGACGGTACATTAATATTACAGATGAATAAATATTTTTCCGGAATTCTCCGAAACGGTGTAAACTTTAATTTTATCATTTGCCGGGCCGGCTTTTACTTCCCCTGTTTCTGTATCAAATTGAGAACCATGCCATGGGCATTGAACGGTACCGCATATCATTGCGCCACCCGCCAGTGAACCTCCCCGGTGAGTACATCGGTCGCTAAAAGCAGTATATCCTTTTTCACTTCGTGCCAGCACTACTCTATTACCTTGAAAATGTAATAGTTTCATTTGATTTACTTTCAACTCATCGGAAGTGGCAACTTCAATTAAGCCTTCAGATTGTTTGAAGTATGCTTCCTTCCATTTTCCGGCATCGGCATATCGTTGATCAACTCCAATTTGGTTGCGATATACCAATGTACCGCCAAGCCATCCTGCAATGGTTAAAAGTATAATTCCAACCAGCTCCAAACCAATAATAACAGATGAAACCTCCTCTGTTCGCATCGTAAACGCTATTATAAAAAGAATAAGCATACTTACATTTAATATACCATGTTTAACTGCGCGTTTTTTAGCAGAACTTTTTGAAGGAACTGTAAATGTATAGTCAATTATTCCCGGGATAGCAGCCATGACCGCTGAGATAATGCCTGCAATTTCAAGGTATTTACCGGTTTGCCAATAACTTTCAGAATTATAGAGTAGGCCCAAACCATCGAAAAGGAGTGTACCAATAAAAAAGGCAATCGGAAAACCAACCAGCATGGGGTGGATTGGATGTCCCTTTAGGGATGCTTTACTTTTCATGACATATAATTACTATGAAATGTATAGAGTAAAGGCTTTTCAGGGCATTTCTGTTTTACCTGAAACGCGAAGCTTTATAAAAGATTAAACAGGTTACGTTTTATTATGACTATCAAGTTTTGCCAGGATCTCTACAGACCGGGGATCTGTGGAATTGCCATAACCGGTAACCAACACACCTTTAATTCCTGCTGACGATTGCAAAGCATAAACTGCAGCCTCATCCCCCGGATCGCTATTGCCTTCATAACGGTAAACATCCACAATTTCAAAATCATTTATGTCAAATTTCTCGCCATTGCATACCAGGCAATTCTCTTCCAGGTTAAAGTCTGTAGTAAAGCCTTGCTTCCGCAATTCATTAAGAGCCTCAGAAACAGTTTCATAATGATTTTTCCTTTCCATAACCTTATTATTTTGAGACAAACTAAAGTTAAGGATAAAACCCGGTTTAAATGAGTTTACCTATTTAAAATACAACTTACACTTTCTGAAATGATGAGAATTTATTTTAGATATTTCCCACTCTTTAGAATATCAGCCCATTTTTGGTATCCGGCCATAGTTAGATGTAATCCATCATGCGTAAGGCTGGCTTCCAGATTGTTTTGTGAATCTAAAAATGCGGTGTACAGGTCAATTATGGTAATACCTTCCTTTTTTGCAATGGCTTTTAATTGAGTATTAATATGTATGGTATGTTCTGATTTGTTGTAATGGTTTTTAAACTTCCCAAAAGAGCTGTTGGTAGGTAAAATGGTATGGACATAGATCTTCGTTCTTGGTGAACCTGATTTTATCCTGGATATCATTTTTTGATAGTTTGATAAAATAACATCATCAGGTATATTCCTTGATATGTCATTTGTTCCAATCAGAATAAAGACTTTCGCAGGTTTACCTTCAATCACTTCATCCAGACGCTCAAGTACACCAAAAGTGATATCTCCACCTATTCCCCTGTTCTTCATTCTCGGAGATCCTAATAATTCAGTCCAATCTACTCCTGCTGTAATACTGTTTCCGAGAAATATAATATCCTTCGATGAATTTGGAAAAGCTTTAAACTGTTCAACTTTAAGCTTATATGCAGGTGGCCTGTAAGTGCTATCCCATTGAGCGGTTTGCGCCTGAATTTTATCTCCAATAATTAAAAAATAAAATACGATTACGAAAAGCTTTAAATAAATTGATTTCATTTTATATCTGTTTTTGATAAACTTACTTCGCTGCAAGATGCAGCTTTTCTCTGTTCCAGGTGAGTGCTGTAAAGAATATAGAAAGTAAACACGCTGCTACTAAAACTTCAAATCCTCCATCCCATCCCCATATATCAACAATATAGCCAATAGCGATATTTGCAAATAAAGCCCCCACCAGATATCCGAATAATCCAGTAAGGCCCGCTGCCGTTCCTGCGGCTTTTTTGGGTACAAGATCCAATGCCTGAACACCAATCAGCATAACTGGCCCATAGATAAAGAAACCGATAACGATCAGCGCAATATTGTCAATAGCGATATTACCGGCAGGATTTTTCCAGTATACGATCACCGCAATTAATACCAGAACCATATAAATTATAATTGCCGGAGCACGGCGTCCCTTAAATACTTTATCACTGATCCATCCGCAAAGCAAGGTTCCGGGAATACCGGCATACTCGTAAGCAAAATATGCCCAGCCGGCTTCCTTTACGGAAAAACCTTTCGCTTCCTGTAAATAAGTGGGAGCCCAGTCTAATATTCCATATCGCACCAGGTAAACAAATACATTGGCAAATGCGATATACCATAGTACCCGGTTATTAAAAACATAATCAAAAAAGATGCGCTTTGCGGAAAATTCTCTCTCATGTTCATCAGAATAGTCTACCGGATAATCATTTTTATACTTTTCGATAGGAGGTAAACCGCATGACTGTGGTGTATCGCGAATGAGCAGGTATGCTGCTAAAGCAAAAAATAAGGCTACAAATCCCGGAAAATATAATTTACTCTGCCAGTCTGTAAATAAAGCTATGGCAATAATTGCGATGGGCCCTACCAGGCCCCCGCCTACGTTATGTGCGACATTCCAGATTGACATTTTAGTCCCACGTTCCTTTGTTGAGAACCAATGCACCATCACGCGGCCACAAGGCGGCCATCCCATCCCCTGAAACCAGCCATTTAAAAACAGCAGGATGAACATAATCACAATAGAACTTGTAGCAACAGGTATTAATCCCATTAATATCATGGTACAAGCAGAAAACAACAAGCCCACACTAAGGAATGTCCGGGCATTACTGCGATCGGATACGTTCCCCATCAGAAACTTACTTAAACCGTATGCAATAGAAACTCCTGATAACGCAAGGCCCAGATCTCCTTTAGAATATCCCTGGGCGACCAGATCAGGCATTACCAGGGAAAAATTTTTCCTCACCAGGTAATATCCGGCATATCCTATAAAAATCCCCAGGAAAACTTTTAATCTTAACTTTTTGTATTCGGGATCAATCCGATCTGCAGGTAATTCTTTAACATGTGATGCCGGGGTGAAAATATTCATATATATCAGGGTAGATGAGTTTAATTATCGATGTAATTGCAAAGTATTAAATTAATGCGTTTCTGATGGAATTATTTTACGTTTTCCTTATTTATTCTGTCAGAATAATTTTCTTTTTCTTACCATATTCCTTTCAACTTACTTCCTGTCCGAAGTTGAAGCTATAAACATATAAAAGTCAAAAGACAAAACGAAATAAAGTGAAACTAAATAACGTATTACATAATTATAGAGGCACAATGAAACACCATCATGCCCTGTATGGAAGCACTACTTTTTCAGAGGTTGTATGCTTAAAGTATATCAGCAACAAAAACACTTACCTTTTACCCAGATAATAGGCTATACCTGAATTAAATGTCCGGGGTTCTCCCAGATTATAATTAGATCCGGATGCCGATTTACTTGCAAAAACAGAGTAGTACTGATTTGTACTATTCAACACACTCATCCATACTTCAAACTGATGAAGCTTGTATCCGGCCCTAACGTTAATAACATCAAATCCCTTATATTTCTTTGTATTGGCATTATCCATCCAGTAATTTCCCTGATGCTGCCACTCTATACCTGTTCTTAATCCCCTGATAAAACCAGGTATAAAAGAAATTTCTGCATTACTGATAAACTCAGGTGCTCCGGACATCACTTTTCCATTATAATTAACTCCCTTTTCAATGTAATTAATAAAAGTATGCCTTGAATTGGACGCGCTTAAACGAAACGTCCATACCGGTGAGGGTTTGAAGTTTATTCCATATTCAAGACCTATGTGGTTAGTTTTTCCGGAATTTTGGTTTTGGATCGTTCCATCTTCAGTAAGCACCGAAATAATCTCATTACTTCCAATCATTTTATATAAACTCCAGTCTGCTGAAAATTTACCATTTGAGAATTCCATCCAACCTCCGGTTTCATAATTATAAAATGTTTGTGGCTGTAAATAAGGAACTTTTACTCCCTGAAAAAGCTCACTTATTTGAGGTGGAACGAATCCCTGACTGTAATTTGCATAAAATCCCAGATCCTTATAATTATAGGTAAGCCCGAGTTTTGGTGTAAACCGTTCAAAAATATTTTTTGTTGATGGCGATCCTGAAAATGAGGAAGGCGGAAGATGGTTCCTGAAATTATAATGATAAAAATCGTAACGCAATGCTGCAACTAGTTTGAGCCCGGTAATTATATCTGCATTATAATTTATATAAGAAGCCAGGTTAGTTATTCCTGTTGCATAATCACTTAAAGTAGAATCCGTTTTTGAATAACGGGTAAAATAGCCTTTTGGATTCTTATCAATTTTAATATAATTAGAAATGTAAGATGAAGGGCTGATGTCAATACTGATGCCGCCGGTTATTTTACTGTTAAGCTTATCTATTTTTTGATTATGCTGCAAAAAGAAAGCATAGGTATTGAAAGAACTGTTGTTAATTTCCCCATGAGCTTTTAACGGATCTCCGCTGTATGTTTCTTTAGAGATTCGCTTATAATCATTCCTTATTTTGTATGACGGATTTTGCTGAATACTATTCTGCCGGTAAACAAATGACGCACGTGTTTCAGCAAAACTGTTCCAAAACCGGTTTAACTGTGATTTCAGCCTGAAGGCATTTACTTTCCGAAAAGTAAAATTGTATAATGAAGAGAAATCTTTACCTGCAAAATGTGAGCTGTCAAGCGCTCCAAACATATCACTATAATAGTTACTGTACGAGATTGTATTTACTACGCTTGTCTTGCTATTAAAAATGTAATTTCCTTTTAAAGTGAAAGCAGATTTATCAAAATCACTATGTTCCAGCTGGCCCTTAGTTCTGTTTGCATAATATCCTGAGAATAAAAACCCGGCCTTCCCCACTGTATTTCCATACTGTATATCAGTTCGTTTATAACCATTGGTGTTACCCTGGATATTTACGTGGCCGGAAGATAAAGCCGGTGGTGTTAGTGTGATTACGTTTATCGCGCCACCTATCGCTTCGGCGCCATACATGG
>DASWTL010000165.1:0-2846 GCA_036402155.1 Sphingobacteriaceae bacterium
GATGGGGAATACGGACATTCTGAGCATATTGTGACCGGAGCTATTGTGACCGACATATTGCTCACCGAGGGCTGGGTTGAAAAATATCCATTATACTTCCCGGTTGACATCAAAGAGGACGTAGCCGATAATACCGACCTAAGTTATATTGATAAAAAATACATTAACCTTAAGGTTGAATATTCAGATGAAGACGAACAACTTATGATTGAAGCGGCAAAATGTTACGTAACACAATTTACGCCTAATGAAATAAAAGATCTGATTGACGTGGTAACAAAAGACAAAGCAAACACAAAATATTTTAGGAGGTTTACTGTGAGGCAGGAAAAGAGGGCCGAGTTTTGGGACTGATATGCCGCCAATTTTAGCAGACAAACCCAAATAAGTCCTGTCGCAAACAACCTCTTTTATGTCGCGATTATACCCTGTCTATTTTGTAGTTAAGCAGTACGTTTGAACAGTAAAACTCAACTTAATAACTATGCCAGTAATCAATCCACACATTAACTTCAACGGAAATGCCGAAGAAGCATTTACGTTTTACAAATCAGTATTTGGCGGAGAGTTTGCGAAAGTTGTTCGTTTCAAAGATCTTGCAAGTCCTGAATTCCCGGTAGCTAAGAAAGAAGAAAATAAAATTGTGCATATTGCTTTACCTATCGGTAAAAGTAATATGTTGATGGCAAATGATGTACCTGAAAGTATGGGGAGAACAAATGAAAATGAGAACAGAAGTAAAAATTGTAATAATCACGGAAAGTAAAGAAGAAGCAGACAGATTATTTAATGGGCTCTCAGTAGGAGGACAGATAGAAGGGCCTATCGGAGATAGTCCCTGGGGATCATATTTTGGTTGCTTTAGAGACAAATACGGCATTGAATGGATTGTGGAATTCGACCCAAAAGATAACTGAGAATATATGGACAAGACTACGGACGCTTAACAGTTAGCCGTAATCCCAAACTACTTTATGGAAAATTTAGAATTTGGATATTGGCACATATTTGAAAAAGAAATAGCAGCGGACAAGTCATTGACTTATATAAGGGATTATCAAGGTCAGGAGGCAATACGTTTACGAATTACACAGCTCGACATGACTGCTAAGGAACAAAACCAAATTGTGAATGAATGGTGCAAGTTCTTGCAAAACGAAAAGACATCGATCAAAAAGATATTTATCGGTACAAGAATATCTCAAAAGATATTCGATGCGATTTGTATGCAAAATCAACTTGAAGGACTATGGATTAAGTGGGGCGTTTATCCTAACATCAGAAATATTTCAAAACTTGGCAACCTTAAATATTTACACCTGGGTGGCGGGTCAAGCATAGACGATATTTCAATGGTGGAATCATTATCGCAATTAATCACTTTTGAATCAAGTCATCTGTATAAAATATCTGATTATGGCTTTTTGGCAAAACTACACAACATTATAGACCTTCTCATAGAAGGCGATCCTTTCGGATCTATGAAAAAGGTAAAAATAAAGACCTTGAAATTCCTGGAAGAAATGCCACAGATAGTCAGACTTAGCCTTTCCATGACTTCGATTGATGACCATTCGTATTTGCCTATTCTTAAGATTAAATCTCTTAAATATTTGGATCTTCCGAATGATAAGGATTTAGATAAAGATGTTCATCATTTCGAGAAGTTTTTGAATTAGGCTAAAGCTAACGTTGCATTGGCAATGCCGGCCGTTGACAGTAATGCAAGATCAACACCAATAAAATGAAATTTTTCGGAATTCTTATTACGATAATTAATACACAGTTATGTTTAGGTCAGTTCAAGGTAACTAAGCTTGAAAAGAGCAATATTCCTAATAATGTTCAATTCAGCGGCAATATTATTCAAGCAGTTCGATGGACAGATAAAACGGGTGACAATATTGTGATTCTCTCCCTGACCGGTAAGTCCAGAAGCAAGGATGCTCCAGATGATGGATACAATGATGGAGCTATATACGCCTACCACTATTTGGTTTCACAGGACAGCATGAGACTAACATGGAAAATTTACGATTTTATAAAGGAATGTCCCGTTGATATGTTCCTTTATTTTGTAGATAAGTCATTTGCGGTAACAGATTTAAATGTGGACGGAAAAGCTGAGGTCTGGGTTATGTATAAGGTTTCTTGCCAAGGTGATGTAAGTCCTATTCCCATGAAAATTGTGATGTACCAGGACAACAGAAAATATACAGTTCGTGGTGTAACTAGAGTGCAGTTGTCTCCCAATGAGTATATTGGCGGCGAGTTCACATATGATCATGCCTTTAAAAGCGCACCAGATGTATTCCGGGATTATGCAGCAAAACTTTGGAGTAAACATAAAATAGAGAAATGGGAGCAATAGAATGGAAGAATGGTCACATACGAAAGCGTTTAATCACAGTATCATTGCTAGTATATATTGGATTTCAAGTTTCTTGTACTAATAATACGCAAGAGAACACGGCTTATGGAATAGTCGAAAATGGGCAATCCTATATAAAGATCAAAGGTAAAGCAGCCTTGATGGCACATGATCTAAGCTCGATTAATGGAAAATACATTGATAGTATTATGATTCCCATTACGTCTTTTGATGATCGAATTATTAAAGGCGAGAGTATTCCAGTACAAAAAGGCAACTATAAGTATACAGGTACTATTTCAATCAAACAAAATCGTTTAAATGTGAATCTTTTCTACGACAATACTGACTTTAAAAGAAAGGATCCTCTCAGTTGGAACGGTGAATACCACTTTCAGAGATGAGACGGCGTGTAACATTGGTTTGTCGCTAGCCTGTTTGTATAAAGATAAATTATAAATTTAAGCTGACAGAA
>DASWTL010000166.1:0-4431 GCA_036402155.1 Sphingobacteriaceae bacterium
CAAGATATATCAGCAGCTTTTATGTTATAGTTTACCTTCATTCTGCCTGACCTGACCTTTCTTAACAGCTTGAATTAAACTTGATTAACGCATCTGATATTTTAAGCTTACGCTATCACATATTTGTGTAAGAAAAACATCTAAAGCGGTTTATTTTCCTTTCATTATCGTATTTTTGCATAAACAGTTAATGGAAGCAGAATTGAATTTACGGTTGCTGGTGGAAGATCAAAATCTTCCTGAAGAGCTTAAGAAGATAGCAGTAAAAGTTGAAAAAGGTGACCGTATTTCATTTGATGAAGGAGTAACCCTTTACGAAAAAGCCGGTCTTCCTTATCTGGGCATATTAGCTAATTATATTCGTGAAAAAAGGCACGGTGATAATACCTATTTTAACCGTAATTTTCATATTGAACCTACCAACCTCTGTGTTTATGATTGTAAATTCTGCTCATACTCCAGGCTTATAAAAGAGCGTTCGGAGGGCTGGGAACTAACAATGGATGAAATGCTCGACATTGTTAAAAAATATGACGACCAGCCGGTAACTGAAGTCCATCTGGTGGGCGGGGTGCTTCCGCAGTATGATCTGCAGTTCTACGGAGATCTGTTCAGAAAAATTCGTGAACACAGGCCGGATCTTCATATTAAAGCTCTTACTCCTGTAGAGTATCACTATATGTTTAAAAAAGCTAAAGTGGATTATGCTACAGGCATGCGAATGATGAAGGAAGCCGGATTGGATTCAATTCCCGGCGGCGGGGCAGAGATTTTTCATCCAGAGATAAGGGAGCAGATTGCAAAAGATAAATGTACCGGCGATCAATGGCTTCAGATTCATGAAGAGTGGCATAAACTTGGAATGCGATCTAATGCAACCATCCTGTACGGTCATATTGAACAATACTGGCATCGGGTGGATCATATGGAGCAGTTAAGGCAGCTTCAGGATAGAACAGGCGGATTTCAAACCTTTATCCCATTAAAATTCAGGAATCAGGATAATCAGATGTCACATGTTCCTGAGGTTTCTGTCATAGAAGATTTGCGTAATTACGCCATATCAAGAATTTATCTGGATAATTTCGACCATATAAAGGCGTATTGGGCGATGATCAGCAGAAGTACTGCTCAGTTGTCATTAAATTTTGGTGTTGATGATATTGATGGCACATTGGATGATACGACGAAGATATACTCCATGGCTGGCGCTGAAGAGCAAAATCCGGCAATGAGCACAAAAGAGCTTGTAACACTGATCACACAGGTGGGACGTAAACCTATTGAGCGTGATACACTTTATAATGTGATGACAGATTTTACTGACTATGAGTTTCCGGAAGAGGATAAGCCCAAATTTTACAAACTTCCGGTATTGCAGCAACCTACAGAAAGCGCTCTACAGCAGGATACAGAATGACCAAAGGACCACAGGATATCTGCCAGAAAACTCTATATATCATACGTCACGGAGAAACTGATCTGAATAAGCGTGGCGTGGTACAGGGCAGGGGCATGGATACTGACTTGAATGAATTGGGGTGGCGGCAATCAGAAGCATTCTACCAGGCATATAAGCAAGTCCCTTTTGATAAAGTATATACTTCCACTCTAAAGCGCACCCACCAAACAGTAAAGCAATTTATTGATGCCGGCATACCATGGGTTCAATATCCCGGTCTGGATGAGCTGGCATGGGGGATTTATGAAGGCAGGGAAGCAACGCACGAAACCAAAGTGGCGTATCATGAAATAATTAAATCATGGACCAATGGCCAGCTTCATGAAAAATTCGACTTAGGTGAGAGTCCTTTGGAAGTTAAAGAGAGACAGCTCCAGGTATTAGAGAAGCTTATTGAAAAGAATGACGATAAGAATATATTAATATGTATGCATGGACGGGCCTTGCGGCTTTTTCTCTGTCTGCTAACTGACCAGCCTCTTACAGAAATGGAGACCTTTCCACATTCAAATACTACCCTGTATAAAGTGAAATATGATGGGTCCGGTTTTTCGATAATTGATTTTAATAATACCGACCATCTGAAAAATATATACTAATAATTCCTGTGAATAAGATCAGAGTCTCTGCAGTATCATATACCAATTCAAAGCCCTTTGTTTATGGGTTACAGCATTCTGGTATTCTGAATAAAATAGATTTAAGCCTGGATATTCCATCAGATTGCGCGTTAAAACTTATTGAAGATAAGGCAGATATCGGATTGGTTCCTGTTGCAGCATTATCTATGATCCCTGATGCCCAGATCATTTCTGATTATTGTATCGGAGCAGTTGGCGCTGTTAATTCCGTTTTTATTTTCAGTCAGAAACCTATTGAAGAAATAAGAACTCTAAGGCTTGATAAACAGTCACGGACTTCAAATGGCCTTGCCAGGGTTTTGTTTAAGCATCACTGGAACATTCAGCCCCATATTGTTGATGGGGAGGCTGATGCTTTTGTAGAAATTGGAGACAGGACATTTGGTAAAAAACATCAGTATCCTTTTGTTTACGATCTCGCCGAAGTATGGTGGGATTTTACCGGTCTGCCTTTTGTATTTGCTGCATGGACAGCAAATAAATCAATTGATCAATCATTTTTAAAAGAATTTAATCAGGCTTTAAAATTGGGGCTGGATAATACGGCCATTGTGATCAGCCAGATTGAACCGAGAGAAGATTTTGATATGGTTGATTACCTCACAAATAAGTTGAGCTACAATCTGGATCATAAAAAACGTGAAGGGTTGGATAAGTATTTAGAAGTATTGAAGGCTTTGAAGGTATAAATAGATTTAGGTACAAAACCCTCAAAACTTACAAACAATAATATAGTCCAGACACATCATTAAAATTTACAACCTCCAACCCATCACTACACTTATTCCTGTACAAACTTTACCACATTATTTTCTATTGGTTTTACTGTACGCAAATAGGCATAAATAGCTTCCAAATCGCTTTGTTTCATGCTGCCGTACATGGTCCATGGCATAATTGTCTGAAAATCTTTAGGTCCAACTGCTGTAGCATTTGCTGCGTCTGCATGTTGCTGGAAACGGTTAATAAACATTTCTTTTGTCCATGTGCCTATTCCTGTTTCCTTATGAGGGGTAATATTAGGAGTAGTTAATTTGCCATTGGGAATCTGGAATACACGGCCACCACCAAATTCACTCCCTGCAATTATTTCACCTTTTTCATTTTTAGAATGGCATTCAACACATGCTGATGCATTTACCAGATACCTGCCATATTCCAGTTGGTTAGATTCTGATGGTCTCTTTCCAGGCGCGGCCGGAACAGGCATCGTGTTCACCAAAACGTTTAAAGGGAAATCAAGCTTACGTTCAGGAAAACTTGTTTTTTGTTCCCGCAAAGTACGTAAGTAGGCTATAATCGAATAGATATCTTCTTTATCCATTCTGGCGTAATATTTATAAGGCATAAAGGGAAAGATGGCAGAACCGTCTTTTTTTACTCCGGTAGTTATGGCACGGAATATCTCACCATCGGTCCAGTGTTTCAGGTTATACGGAGTGATATTAGGTACATATACTTCTCCCGGGAAGCCAACTTTCTGATCAAATTTTTCGCCTCCAATACCTATTTTAGTAGTATCAAGAGGCCCGGAAAATTTACTCCAGTCTCTGGGCGAATGGCAATCTATACATACTGTAACATGATTTGCAAGATATTTCCCCCGCTCCACGCGTTCTTTAGTTATTTCAACTTTAAGCTCAGGAGCATCTCCCACATTGGGCAAAGCTAATTTCACATAACTTATCGCTCCCAATACTACCACGCCGAACAGTATAACTAAAACAACCAGAATTTTACCAATCTTTCTCATTTTGAATGACATTAAAATGACAAAGTTAAATACATAATCTATTTCTTACAAGTTAAATAATATTTTTTCTATTGCTGTAGTTGTCACATATTCAGGAGATTCGGTGAATTCATGCGTTATGCGGTTTCCGAGTATTGCGTTAATTGATACAGCATTATGGCCAAGTGATTTTGCTAAGGCATAGATTCCTGCGGTTTCCATTTCCAGGTTAGTTAACCGTAAATCATTCATCCGGAAATTACTAAGCAATTCAATAAAATCCGGTATGGTAGTTCGAATCCGAATTTCACGTCCCTGCGGAGCATAAAAACCTGGTGAAGTGACTGTAATTCCCTTAACCAAATCTTTCTCAAACCTTTGCAGCAGCACTTTATCTGCAGAAGTTACATAGGGATTTAAGCCTTTCAAATGATGAAAGTAAGAGTTGGCAGCATCTTGCAGATCGCGTTCGTTGCCATCCAGATCATGCAAATAATATTGCATGAGCGCATCCAAACCCAGGGCATACTCAGATATAACAATACTTCCAACTTCAATCTCAGGCTGTATAGCTCCTGAAGTGCCAATGCGTATGA
>DASWTL010000167.1:0-10814 GCA_036402155.1 Sphingobacteriaceae bacterium
TTCCCCCGCTTGCGGGGGGGTGGGGGTGGATAAGAATAGCCCAGGAAAGCAAGATTCACTAGCGGCTGATGCCGAAAAGATCGGTAAAATACATGCCGCAAATCTTAAAGTAGATGCATGGACCGTCGATGATCCTGCCGAGATGGAGATGCTGGAAAATGAGGGACTTGACCCCTATGTTCATTTCCCCGGCAGACCGTCAGGCACAACCGAACACAGCAGGCTAGTTCTCCTTTTTACGATTAACCGCCCAGCCAATCTCAGGCTGTACATTAAACGATTCCGCATCCTGTTTAACACCCATAAAACCAGCCCAAAATTCCATATTGAAGGACTCTTTAAGAATTCCGCTGTCATCTTTTATTTCAAGCACAAAGGGAACATTGGCTATTTCTTTAGGTAAAACATTTACAGTTTTGATCTCTTTGAACTCCGAGCGCCGTAAATACAACGTCTTGTTTTTGCGGGATGGTACCTCTATATAAACCGGCACCATATCAGAAGGTCCGCCTTTCGCAATCACTTTGTTTTGAGCGGCGGGCGGCCTGCTATCCTGCAAATAGGGGTAAAACTTTAGTAACCAACCATCAATTCCATCGTACGTACCATACGCACCAGTCTTATGGTATTTCACCATGTTCATCCAGAATTGCTTATCAAGCTTTCCCTTCTTTGTTTCAATGATCTTTTTGATAACAGGACTTAACTCTGAAGTCCACCATTTCAAATCATACTTAGACAGGTAATCCAGCCGTTCAAGAATCTTTTCCCAGTCTTTAACACTTCCTTTGACTGTTACCTCAGGAATGCCACAACCTATTATCACGACCTTATAGTTGAAAAACTCCTTCATCGATTCCATGATCGTTATCTGGCTTGCCACCTTCACAGTTGGGGTGGTGGTTGTAAAATCAGCCGCCAGGTTATTGATCAATTCCTTTCCTGTAAATCCTGCAATTTGTTCAGTAAAGTCGGGGAACATAGTTTCCCAGGGGAAACTGGCCAGATTTCCCACCTCTCGCATATTTCGCTGGACAGTTAAAGTTTGTTTTCCTTCAAAATCTACCAGCTGCGATCTGATCTTTTCCGGGTCACTGTTCACGTGATTGGCAAAACCCTGGCAGATTAGCAGCCAGGCAATATCCGGACTGATAGTCACCGGATAATGATTTTGATAGGCTTTCAAATAGCCCAGCATGACGGGGTGTGTCCCCAGATCTACCAGATTGTCCGCAACCGAAAGTTTTACGAAGTCTTTTTCAATATTGTGATATAACATATTGCCAGCCACCGTAGGCAGCAATTTTTCAGGCTTACTTAATACCTCAATTTGATAGGTATCTGATTGAGCATATACCTTGCCGAAGGTCAGGTTAATGGCGAGCATGATCATATGAAACCTTTTCACAGCAGGTATTGGATTATTGTTTATGTTAATTAAATATAGTAATGTTTTTTAACAAATAGTTAATGCGGGGAAGTTTGTTAATTGCTATGACGTATCGGTTCATATTTATTCTGCGGCGGTGGTCGCCGTTTGGTAATCAACATTTTCCGGCGCAGGAGAATTTGGAATTGCATAGGGAGAGGATTTTTAAGGGGTAAATCCAAAATATTTGGAGGAGAGTCAATTAATCAATTAGATTTGAAATAGAAGCATAGAATTCTGCGCTTTGCAACCTGTATGATGAAAACGGAGCTCGGATTATACGAGCAATTGATTAATAAATTATTTTATAATAAACTTCAAACCATTGGAGAAGACGAGTTCTATGTAAAAACATCGGTTTTAGATAAGGAAGAGGCTGCTAGATATCTAAGCCAGTATTTATCTGAAACGATCCGTTTTGCCCTGAATGAACTTAAAGGCGACGATAGTCTAATTAAACAGGTTGAACTATCAAATAAAATCATTCAAGTATTAATCAGTGAGCTACCGAAGCTCGACATATCCAGTAATCTTTTAGAAAGTGGTGAAGTACTTCAAGCCATTTTTTCGAAAGTTGATTCTCCACATACCAATTTTACTGAGCGATTAAAGCAACTAACACCTTATACACGCTTAACTCAAAGTGAATTATTCACCGGAAACAACGTTGGTATCGCTTTAGAGAGCGAAATCAGAAAGGAGATCTTATCAGCCGACGAGATTTACTGGCTTGTCTCTTTCATCAAATATTCTGGCATAAGAATATTTAAGGAAGAATTGGAAGAGTTCACAAACAGCGGCCGAAAACTAAAGATCATCACCACCTCCTACATGGGCGCCACTGATGTAAAGGCCGTCGAGTTCCTTTCAGGTTTGAAAAATACAGAATTGAAGGTCTCATATAATGGAGATCACGAAAGGTTGCATGCCAAAGCTTATCTCTTTCTGAGAAATACCGGATTTCATACGGGCTACATAGGTTCCTCAAATATCTCCCGATCTGCACTCACAAATGGCCTCGAGTGGAACTTGAAGATTACCACGAAAGAAATAAACCACATAATCGAAAAGTTCAAAAAGACTTTCGAGACCTATTGGGAGGATAATGAATTCGAACATTATCAAGCCGGAAGAGACACCGAAAAACTAAGCCTAGCCTTAAAATCCCAAAGGATTCACGACAAAAAAGGATTAACAACATTCTTTGACATAAAGCCGTTTCCTTACCAGCAGGAAATCTTAGAAAAGCTTGAATCGGAAAGGCTAGTGCATCAGCGGCTTAGAAATCTTGTAGTAGCCGCAACAGGAACCGGAAAGACCGTTGTTTCCGCATTCGATTATAAAAGGTTTAAAGCTCAAAACGAGAGAGCAAGATTACTTTTTATAACACATCGCAAAGAAATTCTTGAACAGGCTCAGGAAACTTTCCGACATGTTTTACGAGAAGCAAACTTTGCAGAACTTTGGGTTGACGGAATAGAACCTACAAATCTCGAATTCGTTTTCGCCTCGGTACAAACATTACGTAATCGTATCGACGCTCTGAAGTTGAGCCCGACCTTTTATGATTTTATAATTATCGACGAAGTACATCATGCTCCTGCAAATAGCTATCGCTTTATATTCGACCGCTTTACGCCAAAGGTATTCCTAGGTTTAACCGCAACGCCTGAGAGAATGGATGGCGAAGATATCTTAAAAGATTTCTGCCACACCATCGCAGCAGAAATACGCCTGCCAGAAGCAATCAATCGCAAACTACTTTCCCCTTTTCAATATTTCGCTCTTGCAGATTCAGTAGACCTTACTCAGGTGGGATGGAGAAACGGCCGTTACGACATTACAGACCTTACAAGACTGTATACCTCTGAAGATCGAAGAGTAGGCGAAATTCTGGAAAATTGCGAGAAGTATCTAACCGATTTGCACGAGGTACGTGCGTTGGGGTTTTGTGTAAGTCAGGAACATGCTCAGTACATGGCTGAAAAATTTACGCTGGCAGACTTAAAAGCCGACTTTTTAACAAGCGGCAACACCCAGAACCGAGATACGGTAAAAAGAAGACTTCGCAATAAGGAGATTAATTACTTGTTCGTAGTAGATATTTTTAACGAAGGTGTCGACATTCCGGAAATAGATACTGTTCTATTCCTTCGTCCAACAGAGAGTTTAACGATTTTCTTACAGCAGCTGGGTCGTGGACTACGCTTAGCGGACACGAAAGATTGCTTGACTGTTCTTGATTTTGTAGGTAATGCCAACACCCAATACGACTTTGAACACAAGTTTAGAGCGCTTATTGGAAGAACGCATACTTCTGTACAGAAAGAAATTGAAGATGAGTTCCCGCACTTGCCCTTAGGCTGTTCTATTATCTTAGAGAAGAGAGCAAAAGAAGTTATTCTAAAAAATATTAGAGAAGCAACAGGTTTTAATCGAAATCAGCTACTCACTAAAATCAGAAGCTTTAAACAGAATTCGACTCTACCGCTAACACTTAGAAACTTCCTTAATTTCAACCATCTGGAGGTGCCGCTACTGTATAAAAAAGGAAGTTGGATGAGACTCTGTGCAGAAGCTGGCATGATCGCAGAATTTGTTGAACCACATGAAAAAGAACTTACGAGGTTGATGGCCCAAAGATTGCTCCAATGTAATTCATTGAGCTACTTGCAATTCATCAATGGATTGATTAAAAATGACTTTAACATAGAGAGCCCAACACCAGAGCAAGAAATTATGCTACTGATGCTGCATTACGATGTTTGGCGGAAAGCAGGGCCCAATTGTGGCTTTGAAAACTTGCAGGAAAGTATTGCTATACTTAAATCAAATCCGGTAATGCTCTCAGAAATGGAAGAACTTATTGAATATTTGGTTGATAAAATCGACTTTTTAGAAAAGGATATCAAACTAAGTTTCCCAAGTCCATTAAAGGTACATAGCCGATACAATCGAGATCAGATTCTTGCGGCATTAGGTCTGCATTCATTTGAAAAGGCCTCCTCCAATCGCGAGGGAGTAGCTGTAAACAAGGTCCTGAACGTCGAGGCGTTATTTATCACATTAAAGAAATCGGAAAAGGAGTATTCTCCAACAACACTTTATGATGACTATGCCATAAACGAATATCTATTTCACTGGCAATCTCAAAATGCTACTTCACCAGAATCTACTAAAGGAAATTCCTATATCAAGCATCAGGAAATGGCTAAAACTATTCTGCTTTTTGTGAGGGAACAGAACGATGATGAGTATGGGAATACGATGTCATACGTATTTCTGGGAAATGCTAATTTTATAAATTCCAGTGGCACAAAGCCGATGAATATTGAATGGAGATTAAAAGAGCCAATGCCTGCTTATTTGTGGAAGGAGAGTGGGAAATTGGCAGTGGGCTAGGGTGGGATTGCTATCGATCTCATAATCGGGTTGGAGTGAAGATAGACATTCCACTTAAACCAACGATAAAAGGAAATAACATCGGGCAGAGATGAATTACTTGAAAAAGCTGTAGAAGTGATTTTGAGTGATAACCGTTAGTGTTTGCCCACCCTGGCTAAGCTTCCCCCTAATCGTCCTCATTTGCAACGAGGATGAAGCGAGGTGCGCGACTCCGTCGCCTCCCTACCCACCTACCACAAATGAAATCCCGGGCCATATCAAAACGTTAATTTAAGTTAATACCATCTCCCACCAATTTTTATTACCTACATTTATTTACAAGTTAAACCAATCTTCATTTCAAAGTGTATGATGCATTTGCAAAGAAACTTTAGCAGGAAGTTATCCACTATACTTTCTCTTGTACTTTTAGTGTTTTCTGTTGAATTAGCTACCAGTCAGAGCATAAAAGAACTGCCGGTCCTCAATCTGGGATTTGATCAAATCAATAAAGAAAATTATCCCGATAAATGGAATCTATGGGGAACCGGTTATAAGATCACACCCGATTCTTCGCAGAAGTTTTCAGGCAACTATTCCGTACGCATTGAACCAGTGGGCGAATGGAAGAAAGGGCAGTTTGGCTCGCCTCACATCGCTATACCGGCAAAATACAGCGGAAAAGAAATTGAGCTTTCAGGTTATTTAAAGCTCGACAATGTTCAGAATGGTGAAGCCGGGCTTTTACTGCGTATAGATGGCAAAAATGGCAGTTTGCAATTTGATAATATGCAGAACCGCAATACTCACGGTACCATCGACTGGAAAAAATACAGCATCAAGTTACCGTTACCTGAAGAAGCCGTCACCATTTATGTTGCAGCACTGCATACCGGTACGGGAACGGTTTGGGCAGATAATTTTGAGCTGAAGATTGACGGTAAAAACTTTTCCAGTGCTCCCTTAAAAAAAATAAAAGAATACAAAGCCGACCTGGATCATGCTTTTGATAAAGGATCTGGAATTCAGATTGTCGCCGCAGATAAAAAAATGGTCGAAGATCTCACTGTACTTGGAAAGGTATGGGGGTTATTAAAGTATTATCATCCTGCCGTTGCGCGGGGAGATGTTAATGCAGATTATGAGCTGTTCCGTATTCTCCCTTCTGTTTTGAGCAGTAAAAACAAACAGGAACGAAATGAACGTATCCTTTCAGCAATAAATAAGCTGGGACAACTCAGTGCGATAGCCAGGGAAAAAGAACTGAAAGAAACAGACATTAAATTAAAACCTGATTTGAAATGGATAGAAGATACCAATGAGTTGGGGGAAGCACTTAGCAAAAAGTTGCTTGAAGTACGTCATTCTCAACGATCCGGCGATCATTACTATATTGATCTCGCCCCGGGAGTTGAAAACCCGGTGTTTAAAAATGAGAACAGCTATGCGTCCATGGCTATTCCTGATGATGGCTTTCGCATTTTAGCACTATACAAGTACTGGAATATGATTCAGTATTATTTCCCGTATAAACATCTTATCGGTGAGGACTGGAATGCGGTGCTTCCGGAATTTATTCCAAAGTTCGTCAACGCAAGAGATCAAAAAAGCTATACGCTTACTGCTTTAGAATTAATTGCGCGAATACATGATACCCATGCCAATGTCTGGGGTAACAAGTACCTGGAACAAACTATTAAAGGTACGCGCCGTCTGCCGTTTCAGACGATATTTGTTGAAGATAAACTGATGGTAACTGCTTATTATTCTGATACACTGTCAATTAAAGACAAGGTAAAGGTGGGCGATATCATCTCGAAGATAAACGGGCAGGAAGTAGAAGTGCTGGTTAAACAACAACTGCCCTATACCCCTGCTTCAAATTATCCCACACAACTCCGAGACTTGGCTCGTACCCTGCTTCGCAGTAATGAAAATGAACTTACACTTGAAATGATCAGGGCTGGTAAACGTACGGTGATCACGTTGCCAACGGTTGAAAGTAAATTCTTAAACACTTCTATTGACTATAATCCCGACCCAAAGAAACCCGGCTTTTATGTCATGGAAAATAATATCGGGTATGTCTTTCCGGCCAGGTATAAGAATGAGGACTTGCCTGCAATCAAAAAGATGTTCAGCTCAACAAAAGGAATTATTGTTGATATGCGGTGCTATCCATCTGCCTTTATGCCGTTTACATTTGGTGAATACATCAAATCGAAGTCCGGCCCCTTCGTTAAATTTACAACAGGTGCTATTGATGAACCCGGGCTGTTTAAGTTTGGAAACACATTAAGAAATGGCGGTGGATTAGGAGAAAATTATAAGGGAAAAGTAGTTGTGATTGTTAATGAACTAAGTCAGAGCCAGGCTGAATACACCACTATGGCTTTTCAAAGCTCGCCTAATGTAACGGTTATTGGCAGCACCACTGCCGGTGCCGACGGGAATGTATCACGTTTTGTACTTCCCGGGGGAATTTCAACCATGATCTCCGGCATCGGGGTATATTATCCGGACGGCACCGAAACACAACGGGTTGGAGTGAAGATAGACATTCCACTTAAACCAACGATAAAGGGAATAACATCGGGCAGGGATGAATTGCTTGAAAAAGCGGTAGAAGTGATTTTGAGTGATAATCGTTAATGTTTGACCACCCTGCGTAAGTTTGTGCCCTGACCGGTGCAATGGCTATCTTAATGGCTGCTATAAATTTTCGAATGTTAAAAGTTTACTGTTTAAACGCCATGCCGGCCTGCGCGCCAGACTATCCCCTTGAGGGGATCATAGGGGTGTGAAATGCCTGGTAGCAATTTCCGGCTTAAGTTTTATGACGTCAATCCCTGTCGGATAACCGCATCGTCAAAATGCAAAAAACACAAAAAGTTAAGCTAATTTCTTTTAAGGTACATCCTAAATCCTGTGTTACAATTCCTTTCGATGCCAGAAGGGATAATCACGGAAAACCGATTATGCGACGTCCAATTCTTGTCTTTTTATTTCGTTTTCAACATGTTCTAAAAAGGTGTTTATGAGTGGGTTTTCAGACCGCTTCTGAAGTAGTAACATCACATGCAGGAATTCCCGCAAAATCAACCGGTCTTTTTTTCCATAATCCCAGATGGGATGGATACAGTCTCTGAAAATATCATCAAATGAACGTTCTTTTGTAATGATTCTCACTACGCCATCCTTATCGACGATATGTGTAACAGGATAGTGTTGGGTTCGAAACATTAACAGATCACTTAATGCCTGCAAGCTTAAAACAGCGGTACCGGGATCGTTTATACCGGGGCTTAGTGCTTTTACTGCAACTTCCGTTAACTGCCTGAAGCCATAATAATAGTTAGACTTAATATCCTGTCCCCGATGTATATTTATTAATTTATTTAGGTGGTCTCCGAAGTTTTTTGAAAGGTTATTATCGGCTTTAATTTCCATTAACGGACTTCCTTCCAATACCGATGTCCCTGTTGAATATAAAAATGAAATAACCATATTTTCGCTCCTGCAGAACGACAGTAACCCTTCCTGTGAAAATCCCTGGTATATCCCGGATTTATTTGCATTAACCAGGGTACCTTCTGGCAAACTGGACGGCTTGCCAGTTTCACTTTTAAGAACACAAGTTTTTTCAAGTGACTTTCTGGTAGAAACATGGATCTGGTGAATGATGGTTTCGTATTTTATGGATTGAGTAACATAGTGCAGAAAGTAGATAAAGAAGAATATATCTACTACCGTTAGTGCAATGAGCAGATAAGTACTTATTGCCGGAACATAAATACCAGAATTAATATCGCGAATGGTACTTAACAGAAAGAGAGCGTAAACGATAGTGCCTATATAGAAGCCCAGCACAGTCTGTTGAAAACGATTACCAATAAGTTTATCAATAATCCGGTTACTCATTTGCGATGCGGCCTGGTTTAGCAGTATCATGACCATACTAAAGCTAAATACAGTGAGAGATATAAGTCCGCTGGCAATGGCGGATATTATGCTTCTTGCAGTACTTGCATCCTTGAGTGTAAGCCAATCCGCATTAGATTTAATGGTTTTCCCGGCATCGGAAAAATCAAACTCAATCATCAGGAATGACAGGAACAGGAAGAATAAGGCGATTAGTCCAGGGATAAAGGCTATACTGGCAATGGTTTGTTTATAAATGATCCGGAACTTCTTTAATACACCTTGAAACATGCTTTTCTTTCCAAAAAGAACTATAATAACTTCAAAAAGTTCATTTCAATATTGCGTATTGAGTATTGAGTATTGCGTATTGCGAATGGTCGCCGTCACTTATAACCTAAAACGTACAACGTACAACCTAAACAGCCCACGCACATCCTTCGACTCCGTTCTGGATGACCCGCCGCCAACTTACAACGTAAAACTTACAACTTACAACTTCCTACCCCACCACACAAGGAAGGAACAACTATGAGACAACTATGGAACAACAGACCCGTCATTGGCCGTCAATTCCAGTCAAATCCAGTCAAAATTTGTTCGCCGGCCGGTTGCATGCGTATGTTTGATCCAACGAACAACGGTCAGGTAAAATCAGCACGATCATAAACACTGTAAGTTCTGGCAGTAATATGAATCATTAGTTTAAAGCCAGAACAGTATTAATCCCGAATATGTGTAAAGTTTTTTCAGGACGAGACAATAGCGCTATTTTTGTCACTTCCGCTTCGACATTCCTTCGACCCTTGTTCGAGACAGCTTCGACAAAACCCGAAGCTGTCTCGAACGTGTCTCGAACAAGTCCCGAACAAGTCTCGAAGAAGTCCGCAAAATTCGGCAAAAGCCCGCAAAAGTCGGAAAAAACCCGCAACGGCTTCGCAAAAGGGTACGGTCGGTAAAATCCTGAGCTATCTTTGATCCGGAAGAGCGCTAAGTACCGGTACGGCTGACTCTGGAAACTGAATGTTTAACACTTTAATTAAATGATTATGGGAAGGTATGGTAAAGGAATTCCCGGCTCGTTCGCAAAAAAAAAGCCGGAACGGTAATCGGCAGCAGTTGCAGCGGTATATCGTATATGCGAAGTTTGCCGGTTTTAAAACGGCCAGGCCCACTGAGACCTGGTTAAATATCCCGCAAACTTGCGGAGTAATAATTTACTTGCGGAGAATAATGCTTACAATTACCGCATAATTGCGGAAATACGTTTTTGGTAAGTTAACAAGCACCAAATGGCCGGAATGACTAAAAGTTCTCCGGATACGGCATTAAGAGATATACAAGACCTGATGGCAAAAGGCATATTAGCAAAAGAACCCGCCGGTGGCCTAAATACAACATATTAAACTGGTAATCAGCATTAAATAGCTAGTACTCATCACTTTGTTATTTCGACCATCGGGAGAAATCTGGCTTGCGGGCTGGGCAAGAATTATACAGAATATACCCTTCACACAAGGCTAGATCTCTCCTGCCTGCCCGTCCGGCAGGCGGGCGTCGAGATGACAAAGCGGGCCAGGAACTGACTATTAATGCTATAATGTAGTTTTTCATCCGATTTATTTATAAGCCCAGCTGAATGACACAGTTAAATGGAGCACTACCACCCCCCTCCGCAACTTTCTACTCACAATCATACAACGCACAACTTACAACCTAAAATTCCTTCGACTCAGCTCAGGATGACCCGCCGCCCAACTTACAACTCCCAACTTACACCTGCAACCCATCCAACAACCCAAACCATATCCTTCGACTCCGCTCCTTTAGATTTGTTGTTATAAATTAGAAATGAGAAAGGAAGCAAAAGTGAACTATGACAGCCGCTCCGAGTTTAGCCTCAGATGCTGATTTAGACTTTTGCCTCCCTTTCATCAAGAACTCAAATAGAAATTCGGGTACGACCCATTATCAAGGAGTTGAGTTAATTGATGAATTTCTCATCTCATTTTCCCTAATAACAAATTTATGAAAAGTATTATTGGTATTGACATCAGCAGCAAAACTTTGGACATCTGTG
>DASWTL010000168.1:0-27870 GCA_036402155.1 Sphingobacteriaceae bacterium
TGGTTCATCGTAGAATTGTGATTGATCCTGAAATAATTTTACGTCCGTTTTTGGGATTTAAAATATAATAATACGTACCCGCCGGCAATTCCGATCCATTTACTGTACCATCCCATGCCGTAATATAATTTACAGACTTGAAAAGCCTATTTCCATAACGATTATAAACCTCAACTGTTGCATCCGGATAACTTTCAAGATACTTAATATTCCATGTATCATTAACACCATCGCCATTCGGTGAAAATGAGTTAGGTACCTCAGGAAATTTCAACACCTTAATATAAATCTGGCTTGTGGCAGTGCATCCCTTATCCGTTGTTACGGTTAACGTGTAGGTGATATCATCAAGAGGTGTTGTTACCGGATTGCTAATGTCATCCTGATCAAGATAGGTTGATGGAGTCCACTTATAAGCCAGGTTACTGCCTGTTGCTATTGCAGGGAGCTTAATACGGCCACCGTCCAATACGAAAAGATCAGGACCAATAGTAACTGTCGGTATTTGATTTACAGTTATGGTTTGAGTATTAGTATCTACACATCCATTATCAGCAACAAATGTGTACGTCAGCGTATGTGTACCTATTCCAGCAATGGCTGGATCAAAAACTCCGCCCGGAGTGACACCTTTTCCTGAAAAAGTCCCTGTACCCGTTAAAATGCCGTTTTTTTCTTTAGCTTGTGTTAACCGGATAGGTAAGGCATCAGAGCAAATATCCGGAACCGGATCGAATTGGACCTCCGGAACAGCATGCAGGGTTATGGTTTGCAATGTATCATCCATGCAGGTTGTGCCGGAGTAGGCCACCATCCTTACAGTAACTGTTTTAGTGGCTGGCGCATAAAATAAAGGATAATTATACGAGTATTGTTTAGCAGGGTCGTTACGCTTTACAGGATTATCATCTGTAACTTTTAGTGAAGGATCATTACCGTAATCATAATACCATTCAACCTTTGTAATTTCACCAAAATCAACTGATGCATGGTCTTCAAAAACCACAGGTGAATCGCTGCACAATCCGTTGGCATTAACAACTGTGAACGAAGCTTCAGGTATGCTTCCTGATACAGTCAGCGTCTTTGATATTGTTGAGGAACAACCTGAGGATGAAGTTACAGTTAACGTCACTATATAATCTCCGCTGGAAGAATATATGTGTGAAGGGTCTTTTTCAGTGGAAGTATTCGGCTTTTGCGCAGTAGCATTCTGATCGCCAAAATCCCACAGATATGTAAATGGCCCATTAGTATTTGCAATTGTTGATTTGTCTTTAAAAACTGCTGTTCCATCAGCTAAACACGCGGCCGGCATTTCAAAATCAACTGCAGGAACAGCTAATAGGGTAATGGTTTTAGTTATTGTGCTTACACAACTGCCACCGGTATAGGCAAGCATTTTGACTTGATAAGTTTTTGATGCCGGAAATGTAAACGTGGGGTATGTATGCTTATAGATACGAGGCGCAGAAGCCCTTGTAGAAGGGCTGTCATCTACTTCTTTAACGGTGGGATTATTAACAAAATCATAGATCCATTCAATCTTCGTTACTTCCTCATCCAACTCTACTTTTACATTATCTTCAAACTCAACGGGTTTATCGCTGCATAATATGCTTGGGTTTTTAACTGTAAAATCCGCTTTAGGAACACCGCCGTTAACCACAAAGGGCTTGCTGATCATATTTTCACATCCATTATTGGATTTAACGGTCAGCTTTACAGTATAACGACCTGCTTTTGTATAACGGTGGGAAGCATTTCTTAAAGTTGAGGTATTGGGGCGCTGCACATTTGCAAGTGGGTCTCCGAAATCCCATAAATAAGTGAACTGAGCTTCAGTGCCATCGGAAATAGAACTTGTATTGTTGAATTGAGCAGAACCATCAGCTAAACAAAAGTCTGGCATGTCAAAATCTACTATTGGAAGCGGGTTTACGTTTACCTCCATAGAGTCTACATTGCTTATGCAGCCTTTATCTGTTTCTACAGAAAGCTTAACCATGTATTTACCGGCTGCAGAAAAAGCATAATACGGACTTTGTTCTGCAGATGTATTTCCATCGCCAAAGTTCCAGTTCCATTTTACTATTATACCCTCGTTAGCTACAGATTTATCTGTGAATTGTATTGCCCGGGTTTCGCAGCGGGGAGAAGAAAAAGAGAATGCTGCATCAGGTGTTTTATTTACATGAACAGTTAATGGCGCAACAGGTGATGACTGGCAGCCGGCATCACTTTCAACAATTAAGGTTACCTGGTAATCTCCACTAGCTGAATAGCTATGTTGAACGGTATCGGCGGTGGTTTTAATCCTGGTATTGCCATCTCCGAAATCCCAGTACCATTTATTTATTGTCGTTGAATTCGGGATGCTTGAATCTGTAAAAGTAACCGGAGAAGCTATACACGTTTGTAGCTTGTCGGATGTAAATGATGATTGAGGAACATTTGAAACATCAAACTCCAGGTTAAATTCATCAATGGAACCACAGCCATCAGTTGCTGATTTTTCTGCAAAAAGTTTTATTCCATATCGCTTCACTGTACTAAAAGAAACATCATTTAATACTTCATAGGTGAAATTTTGCACACCATTAATAGTTTCAGTTTTTATAAGCTTGATAGGAATTTGAGTGGCAGGTTGCCCATTGTCCAGATCAAGAGTTAATTTGGTTGGCACGTATGAAAGGGTAACATCTAAATTATATACTTCATTAGAGCAGCCCGCAGACTTAACCTGGCCGGTAGAACCGGTGCGAGCCTGCAAACCTGCAGAAACTAAACTTGCCCCAGCTGCATATCCATAAGATTCTGCACTGCCAAAACCATATGCAATGGCATTAAACCCTGCGTTTGCTGCCAGGTTGTGTGTGCCGGCTGTAACTTCTATTTGCGCATATGAAAACTGCGAGGATGCTGGAACCGGGTTGAAATTTGAAATTTGAGTAATCCCATCAATTGAAAAAGATGAAACAGCACTGGTAGGTATTACAACGTTAATATAATGTCTTAATATTTTAAAAAGTGGCGTTGAATACATCGTAATTTTGGTCAGTGTTTGTTCCAGTGGATTTAGAAAAATCATTTCCGGATCACCAACATCACCACTTATAGGCGTACAGTTTATTGATTTATTCTGTGTAACCGGGTAAATAGCCACCTGAATGGTTTTGTCAGATTCAACATAATTAACCTCCTGACTTGAAAATTGATAATAAAAATTATTTACAAAACTTGTCGATGGAATAACGGTCCCATTAAGTTTAACAACTGCATTAGGATCACTTTTAAAAATCCGGTATACATCATAGTTCCTGTTCTTAGATGGGACTGTTATGAATGAATTTCCCCATGTAGCGGTTGGGTATACCTGCTGCAATAAGTTATCTGCAGAACCTGCGACTCCGGTCGGTGAGTTATTTGCCAGACAGCCAATAGCTATTTTGCCACTTCCGGAAAAAACTGCAATTTTTTTACACGGCTCACTTGAAGTAGAAACAGATTTAATAACTGAACCGGTAAGATCAGTGCCCTTATGTGGGTTCGTTGTTGTTGTCCTGGTACCAAAGACCTGATATATATCTCCTTTATTTAATGAAATTAGCGAAGGTTGGCCGGCCGTTAATCCACCCTGGGTATTTACAGAAGGAGTTATCTCTATTTGCGTGTTATCTTCAACAGCAACAACAAAAAAGAAAGAATATGAATTCGGACTGTTTGAGACCTGATCAAAATTAAGTGAATAGTATTCTTTACCCAGTGTATTTGTAGGCAAAACCAGTGTTGCACCAGATATTGATGAGTCATAAATATGGGCATATACAACAACCGGCCTTAAAGAGGTAATATGAATGCCTTTATTACTAATTTTCCCCTCCAGATTACCTAAATAAGCAGTTTGAGGAACCGTAACGCTGGTTATATTATTTGCTGAAACTGTAAACGAATAATCGACACCTCCAACACTCATTATTCCTGAGGTATTTACATCTGAAGTAATGTAAACAACCATGTCCATCCCAATATTGGCACTATACCCGGAAACGTGATTCCCATAAGCCAGCCAGAAGTCTGTTCCTTTATTTGAAGTGCTTTGAGCATTAACGTACGAGATATTACCCAGCCACAAACAAGCAGCGAGAAATACAAAAGAAACGAGGCAGCGTAAATATTTAACCAACAGGATAGTGTGTGCTTAAAATTACGCAAAAGATTATTAATTTTTATAGGTGGAAACAGGAATTAATTTTTGCTTTTGATAACACCTTTTATTTTAAATTTGATTACGCTAAATAAGGTCTCACCGAAGAATGGTGATAGACCCGGAAAGTGCTTTTCGTCCATTTTTTGGATCAATAATGTAATAATAAGTTCCTACAGGAAGCACTTCACCCTGATATTTTCCATCCCATGGATCAGGGTACCCAACCGAACTGAATAATTTAACGCCATAGCGGTTATAAATATGAATTTCAGAACCCGGATATTCGTTCAGATTCTCAATAGTCCATACATCATTTACACCATCACCATTGGGTGTAAATGTGTTTGAAGCTTTTATTCCCGGAAGTACTATTACTGCTATAGTATCAGTTTGCTCACATCCCTCCTCTGAGGTGATAGTCAGCGAATATGTGATATCACTAAGAGGCGATGCTACAGGGTTTTGAATATCATCCCTGTTTAACGCTAAAGCAGGTGTCCATTTAAATCTCAAATTATTCCCAGCAGCAGCAACATTTAAAATTACACTCTCTCCTTCTATAATATAAACCATGGAGCCCATAACCAATGTAGGCGAAAATACTGTAACTGGTTTAACCGATGGCTGACTTTCACACCCCGAATTACTAACCAGTGTCAGTTTAACATCATAAGTGCCGATCTTTTGATAAGTATGCGTAACCGGTTGATTATTCATGACTTCAATAATAGTTTCATCTCCAAAGTCCCAGATCCATTTAACAATATTCCCTTCCGGTATTGATGATGCATCTGTAAATGTTATCGTATTGTTAGCACATAGCCCATCCGTGGCTGAAAAGTCCGGAACAGCCCTGGCGTTCACCTTAATCTTTTTAGAAAAGGTATCAGGAATGCAAGCAGTTTCATTATCCACAATAAGCTTTACCGTATACTCTCCATAACGGGCATATTTATGGGTAGGATTCTGTAACGTAGACGTTGCACCGTCACCAAAATCCCAAAACCACCGGGATATAGCTTTAAATTTTGCGGTACTTTTATCGGTAAAAGAAACTGTTGCAGTTTCGCAAACTTCGTCAGGACTATCAAACAACGGTATTGAGGGATCATACACTTCAAACACAAAATCAATATGATCTTTCGATGAACTGCAGGTGTTTTTATCCTTATAGTCGACCGTAACCTTTATGATTTTCTGACCAGGAGTATCAAAAACATATGTTCGCGGGTAAAAATACTCATACAAAGTTTTATCATTAATTTGTATTGGATTACCCTGGGGATTGACCTGTTTTATCCCCGGATCATTGGTATCAAATTTCCAGAATATGGTATCAGCTTCAGCTTGCAAAACCACTTTAAAGTCAAAATCCTCCTGAGTACAGGCATTTGATAGCTCCTCTCGGGTTACTTTTCTAACGGCCGTGATGCTTTGATTTGATGCCAGATTTGTACCTGCTGAATAAGCATAAGATTCATAATCACCAAACCCATATGCAATTGCATTAAACCCTTCGTCAGCAGACAATCTAAAAGCGCTGGTATTATACTGATTTAACGAAATTTGCAGATATGAGTATTCCGGAGCCGCTGGTAAGGGAGAAAACGATGATGAAGGTGCATTTCCGTTAATTTTAAAAGACGATGCGGCAGCTGTTTTAATAAAAATGTTCACATATTGCTGAGTTATATCCTCTTTTGTAGAAGAATATACTGTTATATCCTTAATATTAAACTCAACAGGATTAAGTATAACCATATCAGGATCGCTTACCCCTCCTCCTGCACAAATCTGAGTTAAAGCATATTGAGCAACAGCAACAGGGTTATTTGAGGTAATAAGAACTGATCTTGTTAGAGCACCTGGAGTTTGATAGTATTGACCGGCATTCAAAACCCCAACTAAAACGCCATCGATCTTCACTTCAGTTCCATTTTCCTTTGCAAGGACACGCAAAAAATTACCGTTAGCGCGCTGTATTGATCCGGTAGGACTTCTGTTTGAAAATGGAATAAATCCATAAGATGTCCCCCAACTATCTACCGGATAGTTTTGCTGATACAGGGGATCGGATGAAAGGTTACCAAAGCAGTTACTTGTTGTTATATATGTTGTCGAACTTCCGGAAAATACAGCAAAACGTTTACAGGCTGAAGTTATTGGGTCAGATGATATTTCAACACCTGTCAGGTCACTCCCCTCAAGGTATTCATACACATCGCCCACATTATTTAGAAATATACCTCCGGGAACGAGGTCTACATTTCCCCTTTTTAAAAAAATCTTTGTGGAAGGTTCAGTGGCAATAATTACAATGTGATTTTTACCCTCATTCCCAGCAGATTGCTGTGTAAAATTCATGCTGAAATATTTTTGACCCAAAGCTTCTTTTGGCAATATTAAAGAAGCCGCGGAACGTGCCCCTGCAAAAATATGCCCATACACTACTACTTTTGGCTTTCCAGGGTCAACTTTTATTCTAATAGCACGATTAGGCAGAATAGTATTAGCTTCGTTCTCATTAATATACGCTGCATTTCTTGGTATTGATATTGAAATAACCGTATTGGGCTGGGTCAGATTAAACGTTTGAGAAAAACTACCGACGGTAATTATTCCTGACGAAGCGTGTTTTCCTGTGATAAAAACTGTATAATTAGCCAGCGGTCTGACTCCGTTAAGATTAGCGGCTACGTGGGTAGGAAAAACCGCCCAAAACTCAGTTCCTTCATTCGATACGGTTTGTCCAACTACCAACCCTGAAAAAAATGCAATAAGAGATCCCGCCAAAAAAAAGGTGGCTAAAATTCGCTTAAAATGCATTTTTTAGAGTATAGGTTTAATCAATAGTTAAGATTAAACGGTTAAAGATCCCGCAAATTATTTAACCGTAAAAAATTCTTAGTCCGCTAACAAAAAGTTAAGATAGTAAAGATTTAACCCTTTACTATCTCAATTGTTTATACAACACTAATGATTTAGCTGAAAATGAATAGGTATTGTATACGCAACCCGTACTGCCTGACCGTTCTGCATGCCCGGCGACCACGATGGCGCTTTCTTCAATACACGCACGGCTTCTTCGTCACATCCGCCACCTATACCGCGCACAACCTTTATGTCTGAGAGGCTTCCATTTCTCTCAACAATAAAACTAACCCAGACCCTTCCGGTAATATTACTTTCTACTGCCATATAGGGATATCTAAGATTCCGGCTTAAATATTTGGCAAATGCACCTTCACCACCCGGAAATTCAGGATACTTCTCAAGAAAATCTGTAGAAACAATTTCATCACCTGTTGGCCCCGGAAAATTACCAACTCCATTACCTGTACCCGTCGAGGTCACTATTGGCTGAGCACCGTTTACTGTTCCCTCTGTGTTCTTAGATCCAACTACTGAAGTTTGCAACTCTTCAATGGTAACTGGCTCTTCCACAACATCTATGGCTGAAACCACTCTTAAATTAACAAACTTTTTCGTGTTTACCTTTAAAGGCATTGCTCCTGCCGGTTTTTCAACTTTTGGCGGAGCCTGCTTAGGAAGTTTATGTGGTGTAACCTTACTAAGATTAACAAGTATTTCCCTGACGGGCACCGCATCAGGCAGGACTGGCATTTTATTTCTTTTGGAATACGTAAACAGCGCCACAACTAAACCAACCGTTAATCCTGTAGCCATTAATAATGCTTTGATGGTTGTGCGGTTATTGTGCTGTCTTAATTCATATGCACCATACAATTTGTTCCTGTTGTCGAAAACCAGATCAAGCCACTCGGTCCGGTAAACATCTAATTTTGAGTTCCACATATTGGTTAGTTTTTCTTAATAGATGCAGAAAGAATCCTAAATCCATAAACTGTTAATTCACTCAATTTTTTAGAAATTTATATAATTTAACAAAAAAATACTCAAAATATTTAATAAATGTTTACTTTTTTAATGAAAAAACTTATTTTTGGTCAAAATTTAAACTCAATAATTTAAAATATATGCCAAACCTGCGCTTCCAAGCATTAAATGCTGTACTAACCAGAACAATTCCTGAAGTAAAGCAACCTGCAAACAAACTTTCTGATTTTTATGCAACAAATGTCTTCGATAAAAAGAAGATGAAAGACTATTTATCAAAAGAGGCTTTTGAAAGCATAAACAGTTCGATTAATATGGGCACTCCAATGGACCGTGACATTGCTGAGCAGGTAGCTGCAGCAATGAAATCATGGGCTATGAGCAAGGGAGCTACTCATTATACTCACTGGTTTCAACCACTAACCGGATCAACTGCTGAAAAACACGATTCTTTCTTTGAGCCAACATCAGATGGTGGCGCAATGGAAAAGTTCTCTGGTGAAGCGTTAGCTCAACAGGAGCCGGATGCATCCAGCTTTCCAAACGGAGGCATCAGAAGCACTTTCGAGGCTCGCGGATATACAGCATGGGATCCTTCATCGCCTGCCTTTTTAATGGGCAAAACTTTGTGCATTCCTACCGTATTTATATCTTATACAGGAGAAGCCCTTGATTACAAAGCGCCATTATTAAAAGCATTAAGCGTACTTGATAAGGCTGCAGTTGATGTAGCTCAATACTTTGATAAAGGCATTGAAAAAGTTACTGCATCTTTGGGTATTGAGCAGGAGTATTTCCTGGTTGACCTCGCGCTGTTTAATGCACGCCCGGATCTTTATTTAACAGGAAGGGCTTTATTTGGCCATTTATCAGCTAAAAACCAACAGTTAGAAGATCATTATTTCGGATCAATTCCTGAACGCGTTCAAGCTTTCATGCAGGATTTTGAAAACGAATCAATTCAACTTGGAATTCCTTTAAAAACACGTCATAACGAGGTTGCCCCTTCTCAGTTTGAATGTGCACCTATTTATGAAGAAATCAACCTGGCTATTGACCACAACCAGCTGTTAATGGATTTGATGGATAAAGTTGCACGCCGTCATAATTTCAAAGTGTTATTACATGAGAAGCCATACGCAGGTATAAACGGATCAGGAAAGCATAATAACTGGTCTTTAATTACCAATACCGGAAAGAACCTGTTGTCACCGGGCAAAACGCCTAAAAACAACCTGATGTTCCTTACTTTCTTTGTTAACACAATTAAAGCAGTACATGAACATGCCGATCTTTTACGTGCATCTATTGCGTCGGTTAGCAATGACCACCGTCTTGGAGCTAACGAAGCGCCACCGGCAATTATTTCTATATTCCTCGGAAGTCAGTTAAATGATATTCTTGATGAAATCGAAACATCCCGTGTTACTTCAAAAATGAAGGCTGAGACTGCATTATGGACAAGTATTCCTAAAGTTCCCCAGATCCTGCTTGATAATACAGATCGTAACCGTACATCTCCTTTCGCTTTCACAGGCAACAAATTTGAGCTTCGGGCTGTAGGATCTTCAGCTAACTCTGCCAGTCCGATGACTATCTTAAACATGATAGTTGCTGAGCAATTAATTAAATTCAAGGCTGAAGTTGATAAAATGATCAAGAAAGGCGACAAGAAAGACGTTGCTTTAATGACTGTTATCAAGAAATATATAAAAGAATCAAAAGCCATTCGTTTTGAAGGTAATGGTTATAGCCAGGAGTGGGAAGATGAGGCAGCTGCACGTGGGTTATCTAATATTAAAACCACACCTAAAGCCCTTGATGCATTAATATCCGAAAAAACATCCAAGCTTTTTGCAGAAACTCAGGTTTACAGCAAACGCGAAGCTCATGCACGTCATGAAATATTATTAGAGAGCTACTTCAAAAAGCTTCAAATTGAGGCACGGGTTATTGGCGACCTGGTTACTAACATCATTATCCCGGCAGCTATTAACTACCAAACGGCTTTAATTGATAATGTTAGAGGCTTGAAAGACCTTGGTTTAAAAGAAGATACTTACCAGGCTCAGTTAAGCATCATCACGAAAATTTCAGAACACGTTAACTTTATTAAAACTAACGTAGAAGCTATGGTTGATGAGCGTAAAAAAGCTAATAAAATTGATGACATACGTGACAAATCTATTGCTTACGATGAAAACGTAAAGTCATATTTTGAGCCTATTCGTTACCACGTAGATAAACTTGAAGTTTTAGTGGATGATTCAAAATGGCCTTTGCCAAAATTCAGAGAACTATTGTTTATCAAATAGCTCATTACGGTAACCAATACTATTATAAAGTCCCGCTTCGGCGGGACTTTATTGTTTTACGCCCTCAAATCTCAATACTAACTACTATTTTTGCTGCATGTCTGATCTTAAATACAATCAACGCGGTGTTTCAGCCGGAAAAGAGGATGTACATAACGCCATTAAAAATATCGACAAGGGGCTATTTCCTAAATCTTTCTGTAAAATAATCCCTGATATTTTGGGTGGTGACAAAGACTGGTGCAACATCATGCATGCCGATGGAGCCGGAACAAAATCTTCACTTGCCTATATCTACTGGAAAGAAACCGGAGATCTGTCAGTATGGAAGGGAATAGCGCAGGATGCAATTGTTATGAACCTGGACGATCTCCATTGTGTAGGAGCTACAGATAATATTCTTTTATCATCTACTATTGGAAGAAATAAGAACCTGATTCCGGGCGATGTACTTGCAGAAATCATTAACGGAACAGAAGAGATCCTTGCTGATCTGAGAAGTTTGGGCATAGGGATATATTCAACCGGTGGTGAGACTGCCGATGTTGGTGATCTGGTACGTACTATTATTGTTGATTCTACAGTTACCTGCCGTATTAAACGTGAAGATGTTATCTCCAATGAAAAGATCAGCGCAGGGGATGTTATTGTGGGTATGTCGTCATATGGACAATCGACTTATGAGAAAGAATATAATGGCGGAATGGGATCAAACGGCCTCACATCAGCCCGTCACGATGTATTTCATAAATATATTGCAGAGAAATATCCTGAAAGTTATGATCCGGCAGTTCCGTATGACCTGGTATTTGCTGGGCATAAAAATCTTACTGACCAGATCAAAATAGATGCAACAGGCTTGAGCAGCATTACAGCAGGGAAATTAGTTCTCTCTCCAACACGGACATACGCACCCGTTATCCAAAAGATCCTTGAAAAATATCGTAAAGATATTCATGGTATGATCCACTGCAGCGGCGGTGCTCAAACCAAAATCTTACATTTTATCGATAGCCTTCACATAATCAAGGATAATTTATTTCCCATTCCGCCCCTCTTTAAACTTATTCAGGAAGAATCGCAAACTGACTGGCAGGAAATGTATAAGGTGTTTAATATGGGACACCGGATGGAGATTTATGTTAATGAGGAGCTTGCAGAAGATATAATTCATATCTCGAAAAGCTTTAATATTGATGCACAGATCATAGGCCACGTGGAAGCGTCGAAAGCAAAGAAAGTGACTATAAGATCTGAAGCCGGGGAGTTTATTTACGAATAGCCAATTTCAGAATTACTGTAAAATAAAAGAACCGGGCTTGACCCGGATCTTTTATTTTTGAATATCGTTGTTTGGTCTTTATTGTAACGAAATCGCGTTAATTATATCATATTGTGTAATAATCTCAATTTTTCCTTCCTGATCTTCAACCAATACGGCGCTGTTATCCTTACTTATCATAGACGATATTTTGTCTATTGATGTATTCAGATCAACAAAAGGGAAAGACTGGGTCATAATCTCTTTTATTTGATTTGACTTTAATGATGGATTTTCCAGTAATGAATTCAAGATATCACCTTCCGAAACCTTACCTATCACCATACCCTGCTGTACTACAGGAAGTTGAGAAATATTCAATGATTTCATCACATTAATAGCCTCTGTAACAGTTTGTTCACAATTAACAGTGACAACTTCCTGACGGGTACGCTTAGCCAGAATAGACTTTGCTGTAAGCTTGCCGTCTTCCAAAAATCCGCGTTCCCGCAACCAATCCTCGTTATACATCTTGGCCATGTAACGCGACCCATGGTCAGGGAAAATAATCACCACCACATCGCTTTCCTGTAACCTGTCCTTTAACTGCAACAGACCGGCAACCGCTGAGCCTGAAGAGTTCCCGGCAAAGATGCCTTCTTTACGGGCGATTTCACGGGTCATAAGTGCCGCATCTTTATCAGTTACTTTCTCAAACAGATCTATCAGGCTAAAATCAACATTTGCAGGTAGAAAATCTTCACCAATACCCTCAGTTATGTATGGATATATTTCATTTTTATCAAGGATGCCGGTTTCTTTATATTTCTTAAAAACGGAACCGTAGGTATCTATTCCCCAAACTTTAATTGAAGGTTTTTTCTCTCTAAGGTATTTCGCAGTTCCTGAGATAGTTCCTCCGGTACCAACGCCTACAATAAGATGAGTTATTTTTCCTTCAGTTTGCTCCCAAATCTCCGGACCTGTTTGCTCATAATTTGCCTGAGTATTCGAAAGGTTATTATATTGATCAGGCTTCCAGGAATTAGGAGTCTCTTTTTCCAAACGGGAAGACACAGAATAATATGACCTGGGATCTTCAGGATCGACATTTGTAGGGCAAACAACTACTTCAGCGCCAAAAGCACGCAATGCATCAATTTTTTCTTTCGACTGCTTATCGGTAGTAGTAAAAATACACTTGTATCCCTTGATCACCGCAGCAATTGCCAATCCCATACCGGTATTACCAGAAGTACCCTCGATAATAGTCCCCCCTGGTTTAATTAATCCGGCCTTCTCGGCATCTTCTATCATTTTCAGAGCCATACGGTCTTTTATAGAATTGCCCGGATTGGTGGTTTCTATTTTGGCAAGAACTGTTGCTTTAACCCCTTTAGTAATATTATTTAGTTTCACTAAGGGCGTATTACCGATAGTTTCAAGAATGTTATTATACCACATAATACAAAAATACGATTTAAGAGCTGATAAGAATACGCTTTAACTAAAATTTAAGATGTTTGACAGTTAAACCATTATTGATTAATTGTTTTAACGAATCAATGCCTATTTTAAGATGGGTTTCAACATATTGTTCAGTAACCTTAGAATCACTTTCTGTTGTTTTTACCCCTTCGGGAATCATTGGCTGATCAGAAATAAGCAGCAGTGCGCCTGTTGGAATTTTATTAGCAAAACCTGAAGTGAAAATGGTTGCAGTTTCCATATCCACTGCCATAGCGCGTAAAGTTTTAAGATATTTTTTAAAAGTTTTGTCGTGCTCCCAGACACGGCGGTTGGTTGTATACACGGTACCGGTCCAGTAATCGCGTGAATGATCCCTGATAGTTGTTGATATCGCTTTCTGTAAGGCAAAAGAAGGCAATGCAGGCACTTCAGGGGGCAGGTAATCATTGGATGTTCCCTCGCCTCTGATGGCTGCTATCGGAAGAATAAGATCGCCGATACTGTTCTTTTTCTTTAACCCACCGCATTTGCCTAAAAAAAGCACTGCTTGTGGCTTAATTGCACTTAAAAGATCCATCATGGTGGCAGCCAGCGGGCTTCCCATTCCGAAATTGATCAGGGTTATTCCGTTTGCAGAAACACTTTGCATAGGTTTATCGATACCCATGATCGGGGCATTATCATTCCATTCCGAAAACAGCTGAAGATATTTCGAGAAGTTTGTTAGAAGTATAAAATTCCCGAACTGATCCAGAGGCCTTCCTGTATACCTTGGAAGCCAGTTATTGACAATCTCTAACTTGCTTTTTAAGCCCGGTTTTACCGGAGATTCAACCTCCTTAATTTTTTTGGATTTTTTAACGATTTCAGGATCTTTTTTTATCTCTATTTCCTCATTCATAATAACCCGTTTAACAAAAAACCCCGAATTTCTTCGGGGCTTTCTTTATGCTACTTTTAGTTTTTTGAGGTCTGATTTATTGAATTTGTCCATCGCATAATCGAGCGTAATGAACAATTCCTTATTGTGTTTCATGGTTGGCATTTCGAACATTGCATCAAGCATAATGGCTTCACATATAGAGCGCAGCCCCCTGGCTCCCAATTTAAACTCCATCGCCTTATCTACAATGAACTCCATTACTTCAGGTTGAAAATCCAGCTTGATATTCTCATATTCAAACAACTTCTTGTATTGTTTGATCAATGAATTTTTAGGAACAACCAAAATGCTTAACAGTGTTTCACGATCAAGCGGATTAAGGTGGGTAATTACCGGAAGTCTTCCGATTAATTCAGGTATCAATCCGAAAGATTTTAAATCCTGTGGGGTGATGTATTTATAGAGGTTTTTAAGGTCTATATCCACATCTTCGGCATTAACCTTATAGCCTACAGTTTGTGTACGCAAGCGATTTGCGATCTTCTTCTCAATACCATCAAAAGCTCCACCACAAATAAACAGGATATTATTTGTGTTTACTGCAATCATTTTCTGATCCGGATGCTTACGACCACCCTGAGGGGGAACATTAACCATAGTTCCTTCCAGGATCTTTAACAATGCCTGCTGAACGCCTTCTCCGGAAACATCACGTGTAATAGAAGGGTTGTCGCTCTTTCTGGCAATCTTATCAACCTCGTCAATATATACTATACCACGTTCTGCAGCTGTCACATCATAATCTGCCGCCTGCAGCAATCGGGTTAGTATACTTTCAACATCCTCTCCTACATATCCTGCTTCAGTTAATACCGTAGCATCGCAAATACAAAAAGGAACATTTAAAATTTTCGCAATGGTTTTAGCTAATAGAGTTTTACCGGTACCGGTTTCACCAACCATTACAATATTCGATTTCTCGATTTCAACCTCATCATCCTTATCAACCTTTTGATTAAGACGTTTGTAATGATTATAAACCGCTACAGACAGAACTTTTTTAGCCTCATCCTGGCCAATAACATATTGATCAAGATGTGATTTTATCTCAGTAGGCTTTAAAAGCGTTACTGAGGCCTGTGCAGATTTGCTTTTGCGTACGCTGAGCTCCTCGGCCAGGATCTGATTAGCCTGAGTTACACATTTATCACAAATATGTGCGTCAAGACCGGCAATCAGCATAAGTGTATCTTGCTTTCCAGAGCCGCAAAATGAACACTTGATGTCTTTGTTATTTTTACTCATTATCTTTTATCAGGAGTTGCTGTAAGCACCTCATCTATCATTCCAAATTCTTTTGCTTCACCTGAAGTCATCCAGTAATCGCGATCTGAAGCTTTCTCTACCCATTCATAGGATTGTCCGGAGTGGTTGGATATAATATCATACAACTCTTTCTTAAGCTTAAGCATCTCGCGAAGATTTATTTCCATATCTGATGCCACACCCTGTGCACCACCTGATGGTTGATGGATCATTACACGTGAATGCCTTAAAGCTGCACGTTTGCCCTTAGCGCCTGCAACTAATAACACAGCTCCCATTGATGCCGCCATCCCGGTGCAGATGGTTGCTACATCAGGATTGATATATTGCATAGTATCATAAATTCCAAGTCCGGCATATACAGATCCTCCAGGTGAGTTTATATATATCTGAATATCCCTGGTAGCATCCGTTGATTGTAAAAATAGCAATTGTGCCTGAATTACATTCGCGTTCTGATCGTAAATAGCATCTCCCAGGAAAATAATCCGGTCCATCATCAAACGTGAAAACACATCCATCTGGGCAACATTTAACTGACGCTCTTCTATAATATAAGGTGTCATGGCAGATGGTGCATTCCGGTCTACACCGGCTATAAACCTGTCTACATGTTGGCTACCAATGCGATGATGTTTTATTGCGTATTTTCGGAATTCGTTTTTATCAATATTCATGGAACTTTTATATTAAGTTACTAAGTTATTTTATTCAGAGTTGTTTTAAAGAAATAAAAATTAACGTCCCACGTAACGCACTCCTAATTCAACTCAAGAAATTTATTATATTCTATTTCTTTCTTATCTAAGGTAATAACACTCTTAAGGTATTCAAAAACTTTTGATGCTTTTACCTGATCAAAGATACGATTTGCATTCTCTTTGTTTTGTAAAAACTGAACAGCATACTGCCCTAGTTGCTCATCAGAAACAGGCTGAGGGCTGTACATTTTAAACTGATTCTCTAGCTGAGCCTTCGCAGTTTCAAATACTTCCTCGTATTTAATTTCTATATTATTTTCTTTGATGATCTTATTTTCAATCAATGTCCATTTAAGGTTTTTAGCGAAATCAGCATATCCTTTTTCAATTTCCTCATCAGACAGATTTTCATTGGTAACCTTTAACCACCGTTTTAAAAATTCATCAGGTAACTCAAAATTTATCTTTTGCAATCCAAACTGATGCAAGTCATTCTGAAGTTTCTGATCGGAATTCTGTTGCATCATCCCTTCAAGTTCACCTGTAATACGTGCTTTAAATTCCTCTTCTGTGGTAACTTCCCCCGCACCAAATAGTTTGTCAAAAAACTCCTGATTAAGTTCGCTTTCCTCTAACCGGTTTATATTCTTAACTGTTAACCTGAAGTTACTCTGAAGGTCTGCTGCATCTTCCTCACTTATATTCAGAATTTTAGCTATTTGCGAACCATCGTTATCAAATGCTTTCTTAACATCAAACTGTTCAACAACATCATCCTTTTTTAAACCAACTAAAGATTTTTTGATCTTCTCATCTTTAATCAGGTCCAGACGAATCGAAGCTGTACTCGCAATACCACCTTCAAAAACAGAACCATCTGCGCCAAGTTGCTGTAATTCTGCATAAACTACATCTTCATCTGACGACACGTCAGGATTTGTCATTTTTCCATAGCTACGGCGAAGATTTTTAATCCTTGAAGTCAGGGTTTCTTCATCAACCTTAACATCGTATACAACTAATGTGTCAGCAGATGAGAAATCAATATTAAACTCAGGTGCCAGGCCCAGTTCATAGTTGAATTCAAACTCATCGGTAAAATCCCATTTAAATTCTTTTGATTCATCCACCTGAGGAAGAGGCTGCCCAAGAACTTCCAGTTTATTTTCTGTGATATAATTATTCAATGTATCACTTATCAGATTATTGATCTCATCGGCCAGGATACTTTTACCGTACATTCTTTTTATATGAGCCGGAGGCACCATTCCCGGACGGAAACCTGGTAATTTTGCTTTTTTAGCTTGTGTTTTAATAGATTTCTCTACACGATCCTGATAGTCTTTAGGTTCAATCTTTACTTTTAAAAGGGAGTTCAGGTTATCGATTTTTTCCTGTGTGATATTCATTTTAATCTATTTTATGCTGTTATACAAAAAACCCTCCGCCATCTGGGGCGAAGGGAAAAAATAATGTGCGGAAGAAGGGACTCGAACCCCCACGCCGTGAAGCGCCAGATCCTAAGTCTGGTGCGGCTACCAATTACGCCACTTCCGCATAGGATTATTTGGATCGCAAAAGTAACTATTTCCGGTCTAAGTCCAAAACTTATTTTACTACAAATCTCTTCTGCATTGATTTACATGCATTTGCAATTCTTTAAGGTAATTAGCTGTATGTTTTAACCGGCTTCCATACCACGAAAACAGCTCGCCATCAACAAGTATTACCTTTGCATCAGGGCAAATCATGATAAATTCTTCAATATGTTTTTCTGTAAACGGGTATGGCTCTGATGATAAAAATATTATATCAGGATTTGCCTTAGCTATATCTTCTGCTGTTACTTCCGGATAACGATCAAGCTGAAATGCATTCTCCCACCCGGCTAAATTGATGACACTATTAATAAATGTATTACTCCCAGCGATCATATATGGGCCCTTCCATATAAAATAGGCAATACGTAACGACTGTGCAGGGGAGGTTATGGATCTAAAGGTTGAGCGGATCCCGGAGGTTAAAGCCTCGGCATTTAATTGTTTACCGACTAATACACCGATTTGATTTATCATATCAAGTGCATCGTCAAGATCTTGAATATCGCTAACCCATAAAGGAAACTCCATCATCAATTCCTCAATTTGTGCCTGATCATTCTCTTCTTTATTGGCAATGATCAGATCGGGTTGCAGTTCACGAATTTTATGGAGATTTAATTTTTTAGTTCCGCCTACCCTGGTTGTTGAGGTAAACTTAGAATGGGGATGTATACAAAACCTGGTGATACCAATCACTTCTTCATCCAACCCCAGATCAAATAAAAGTTCAGTTTGCGATGGAACAACAGATATTATCCGCTTTGGTGGGAAGCTGATTGTTATTTCCCTGCCTATCTGATCAGTAAAGGTTGACTTATTCACTCTTTTTAAGCAGGGAACATATTTTTTGATGCAGCACAACAGGATCAAAAGGCTTGCTTAAAATATCATCAACACCAGCATCCCAGCTTGCCTGTTGTTCTTCTTCTAAAACGGCTGCTGATAAAGAAATTATCGGGATACTTTTTAAAGGTTCATTAAAGTCAGTCCGGATACGTTTTGTCGCCTCAATACCATTTACAGTTGGCATATGAGTATCCATTAATATCAGATCATACTCATGGCTTTTTAAATTTTCAAGTACTTTACATCCATCATCCACCACATCTACCGTAATATTCCAATTGGCGAGTATTTTGCTTATCATGAATTGATTAACAACATTATCTTCTGCAAGCAGAACTGATACATTATCGAATTTTGGAAGATCAGAACTTGAAATCTTATTTTTTGTACTGCTTTTATCTTTTATTACCTCATACCTGTTCATAAAGGTAAAGGTGCTTCCTTCGCCTATGATACTGCTAACAGAAAGATCTCCACCTTTTAAATCTGCAAGTTTCTTGACAATTGAAAGCCCCAGGCCCGTCCCGCCATACTTTTGTGCTGTGAGATCTTCAGCCTGTTCAAAGGAGTTGAATACTTTTGTTAATCCTTCTTCTGAAATACCAATTCCGGTATCAATAACCGAACATTGCAGTTGTACAAATCCATCCTTTTTTTCCAGCGCCTTTACTCTTAATGTAACAGCGCCTTTATCGGTAAATTTAATGGCATTACTAACCAGATTCATTAAAATTTGGTTCATACGTAATGAATCAGCCAAAATGTAATCGGGTACAGAATCATCAATGTCCAATATCAGCTGAACGTTCTTTTCATCTGCTCTATACTTCATCAAATCAAAAACAGATTGAACTAAGTTCCTGATGTCTGTTTCAGTTCTGACAATTTTAAATTTGCCGGCTTCAATCTTAGAAATATCCAGAATATCATTTATCACCCCCAATAAGGATTGAGATGAAACCTCCAGCAGTGCTACAAACTTTTTCTGATCCTCATCAAGTTTTGTGTTATTCAACAAATGCGCCAGGCCGATTATGCCGTTAATAGGGGTCCTTATTTCATGACTCATATTTGCAAGAAAGCTTTCTTTAATCTTTCTTGCGGCTTCTGCCTGATCTTTTGCTTTTACAAGTTCTTTTTGAAACTCTTCTAATTCTTTGTTCTTCTGTTTAAGCTCCTGCTGCACCCGCACTATATTCACAAAAGCATCAACTTTTGCAGTTGTTATATAAGGATCGAGTGGCTTGTATAAATAATCAACAGCGCCTGATTCTAGCCCTTTTACAGCATAACTGGTTTCTTTGGAAATTGCGGTAACAAATATAACCAGCATTCCGCGGGTACGGGGATTGCTTTTTAGTATCTGCACCAATTCAAATCCATCCATTTCAGGCATTTGAACATCAACCAGTGCTATAGCAATATCGTTATCCCAGCAAATACGCAATGCCTGGTTTGGGGATGTGGTAGTCATTAAGTTAATATCATCCCGCTTGATAAGAGCTTCAAGCGCTATAATATTCTCTTCTCTGTCATCAACAATTAAAATATTAACAGGGTGTAGTGGTGTTGGGAGCGTCACGGTTCATTAAGATTAGTAGTTATTGTTTTTATACGGTGTATCTCATTAAACAGATTAAAAATTTCGTCATTTTTTAAAATCAAATCCACATGACTCAATTTGATTGCTGCCATAGGCATCGTACCTACTTCAGCTTCATTGGGATCCTGTACAACTGTTAATCCACCATTCTCTCCAATATATTTAATACCTGCAGCGCCGTCTTCATTAGCACCAGAAAGTAAAACTCCTATTACCTTATTATCCATCACATCCGAGATGCTTTGGAAAGTAACGTCTATTGATGGGCGGCAAAAAAAAAGCGGCTCTGAGAAATCCAGGGTAAAACTATAATCTGGTTCTAATAACAAATGATAATCTGGTGGTGCAAAATAAACCGTTCCGGGTTTCAGCATCTGTTTGTCTCCAGCTATCTTAACAGGAATTGAACCTTTTAAGGTTAGTACTTTTTCTATTGTGGACTCATATTTCTTACTACGGTGAATAACTACGACCACTGAAAGAGGGAAATTCTCCGGCAACTGAACAATCAGATCGTAAAGAAGATTAAATCCGCCTGCTGAACAGCCAATTACCATAGCCTTTGCTGCAATGATCTTTGTTTCTATATGTGAAGTTATTTTAACCAATTTTCTGATAAATATTAAACTTCTTATCGATCAACTTAAAGCGTTCAGCAACAGATTCATTCCTCAAACGCTCTTTTGAGCCCAGGCATAAAAAGCCTAATGGCTGCAAGCTATCATAAAACAACTGCATTACTTTTTGCTGCAAGTTTACGGTAAAATAAATTAATACATTTCTGCATGAAATTAACTGAAACTCATTAAATACGCCATCTGACACCAAATTATGAATAGAGAATAATGTTTTTGACTTTAATTCATTGTGAATACAAGCGGCATCATACTGGGCAGTATAATAATTTACCAAGGATCGCTCAGCACCACTTTCACGATAATTCTCTGTATAAAGTTTCATTTTTCTAAGATCATAAACTCCATTTCGTGCATGTTCCAGAACATCCGAATTTATGTCAGTACCATATAATAAAGACCGCTCATACAAGCCCTGTTCTTTCAGCAATATTGCATATGAATAAACTTCTTCACCGGTCGAACAGCCCGCATTCCAGATCTTAATATGCTGAAAAGAAGCCAGATACGGCAAAACATTCTCCCGCAAACTCTTATAAAATCCGGGGTCACGGAACATCTCTGTAACATTTACAGTGATCTCTTTTAAAAAATATTCAAAAAACTGCTCATCATTTACAAGAAGATTTTTCAATTCGAACAGATCTAATCTTTTTAAATTCATTACCCGGGTTACTCTTCTTTTTAATGAAGCCCTTGAATAATCATAAAAGTTAAATCCATGTACATGATCAACCAGGTAAATTATATCCTCAAGCTGGTCAAATGTGATACACTCCGCAGATGCCGTCATACTTCAACTTCAAACCTTAGCTTAACCATACCCGAATCAGGGACAATAATTTTTCGACATCAATTGGTTTTGATATGTAATCATTAGCTCCTGCAGAAATACACTTTTCACGATCGCTTTTCATGGCTTTTGCGGTAAGTGCTATAATTGGCAGATTTTTGAACCTGTTTTGTTTTCTGATCTCCCTCATAGCCTGGTATCCATCCATTTCCGGCATCATTATATCCATTAAAACCAAATCTATATCCGGACGATTTTCAAGCATATTTAATGCCTCCTTGCCGTTATGCGCAGCTTCAATTGAAAGATCAAACGATTGAAGTGCACTGGATAAGGCGAAGATATTCCGCATATCATCATCTGCTATTAGTATGGTTTTATCCTTAAATATTTTTTCAGGTGTACTTGAATTTACCTTGGTGTATGGAACCTGAACTCCTGCTGAAGTCTTCAGCTTATTCATGAACAGGTTTACTTCATCAAGCAACCGATCATTAGATTTAATATTTTTTAAAACCATGGCATCGGTATGCTCCATAACCCTTGACATACTGCTTTTATCCAGTTCCATTGCCGTATTAATGATTACCGGGATATTATGGAGTTTCTCATTCGACCTTATTTCATCTAAAAGATCCAAACCAGAAATATCAGGCAGGTTTACGTCGAGAATAAGGCAATCAAAATCCCATTCTTTTTGAAGGATCTGTCTGGCTTCACTGCCATTAAATGCCTGTATAACTTTGATATTATGTTCAACGAATTTCCTTTTCAGATCTTCACTTTGAATCTCGTGATCCTCAACAACCAGGACTTTTGCCAGTTTTAATCCACCATTCTTAATTAGATTATTAAATACTTCATCCAAACGTTCTTTTGCCACAGGCTTTTTGAGAAAGCCTACTGCGCCTGCACGTTCAGCCTTTAATGTTTTCTCATCCCCCGCGGACATCATGTGAACGGGAATTTTACTTGTTTCGGGATCTGACTTCAATTGCTTCAATACTTTCCAGCCATCCATAACAGGAAGCATTACATCAAGTATTATGGCGTGGGGCAGGTGTTTTTTCGCCATTTCCAAACCCGTGTCACCGCTGTAAGCAGCGAAAGTTTTAAATCCCCTGTCAATTGCATAATCAACCAGGATATCTGAAAAATCTTTATCATCTTCGATAATCAGTACAGTTGTCTCTCCTGCAGCAGGAAGATTCTCAATCACTTTTAAAGGATTAATACTTTCAACCGGAGGAGTGTCGCTTTTTTTGTTAATATCTGCTTCTTTACTTTCTTTAGGTTGAAGGTTTACCGGCAGGAATAATTTAAATGTACTTCCGCTACCCTGCACACTGGTAACACTGATTTCACCACCTAAGACTATGGCCAATTCACGGCTTATTGAAAGTCCCAATCCTGTTCCGCCATACTTGCGGCTGGTTGAACCATCAGCCTGACGGAAAGCTTCAAATATTAACCGTTGCTTTTCTTCAGGGATACCAATTCCGGTATCTGTTACTGAAATAGAAATAATATCTTTTGTATCAAGCGATTTTAAAATATTGCTCGTGAACACTTGTTCTGTATTACCCGACTCAACAATTACGGTCACAGATCCACTTTCAGGGGTAAATTTAAAGGCATTTGACAACAGGTTTCTAATGATCTGCTCTACACGAACCCGATCTGAAAAGATGGCATCAGGAATATCAGGCCGCAATTGAACCGAAAAGTCTATCTTCTTATTTTCAGCAACCTCATTGAATAATGACTCTAAATCACTCTTTATATCTTTTAAGTAAACTTCTTCCAGATTCAGATCCATCATCCCCGACTCAACCTTCGATAGATCAAGTATATCATTAATAAGAGTTAACAGATCATTGCCGGCGTTATGAATAACCCTGGCATATTTCAACTGTTCTTCATTTAAATTGGCGTGTTTATTATCTCCTAAGATACGGGCTAGTATTAAGATACTATTTAGAGGGGTACGTAACTCATGGCTCATGTTAGCCAGAAACTCAGACTTGTATTTCCCGGTTTGTTCGAGTTCTTCAGCTTTAATACTTATAGCCTCATGTGCCTCATTTACAGCTTTATTACGTTCCTCCAGTAACATGGCCTGTTCTTCGAGTTCGCCATTTGCCTGCCTAAGCTCTTCCTGCTGCACCCTTAATTCCTCTTCTGAGGCCTGAAGCTCCTCAGTTTTATTGAGCAATTCCTCATTAGTGGTTCTTAGTTCTTCCTGCTGAGCCTCAAGTTCCAATGCCTGCTTCTGTGATCTATCAATCAGGGCCAACATTTGCACTCTGGCCTGCGCTGCATTAATACCCACGGCCACGCTATTACTGATTTGATTAAAGAACTTCATCGCATTTGGTGGAACCCCGTTAATAAATCCGACCTCAACAACCGCCTTTAACTGGCTTTGAAAAATAAAAGGGTATAGTAATAAGGCACCTGGCACGGTGCTTCCCAACGAAGAATGAACTTTTATATAGTTTTCCGGAATATCAGTGATAACAATTCCACGCCGTTCTAAGGCTACCTGGCCAATCAGCCCTTCCCCTAACCTGAATATGCTTACTCCATCTTCAGGCTTAAAAGCATAAGTCCCGGTAAGTTTTAAAATATCGCCCAATTCGTCTGCAACATATATTGCCCCTATATCCGCCTTCAGATACTTGCAGATTTCCGTTATAACACTTTTTGACCTTACATCGACCTCCTGAAGACCACGCATCGCTTCATCAATTACAATTGACCCTGCTAACAACCAGTTTCGGTGGTCACTTTCACCGGAGATCATTTCAAGATTTTTGTTGGTTTCCAAGAGCGCAGCTTCTATGCGGTTACGCTCATTAAATGTTTTTCTGATAAATCCTAATAATATCAGAACCATTGAAAGGATAAACAGGCTTCCCAAACTAATAATCCAGACTACTCTTTCAACACTTAGTTCAGTATTTGCATTTCGCTGTAACAATGCGCGCCGTTCTTCCTGTCGCATATCAGAAACGACCCGGTGTATATCATCCATATACATCTTTCCACGGTTCTTATTTAACTCCGTTCTCGCATCTTCAAACGACCCCACTTTATAAATAGCCAGCACTTTTTCCATTGCGTTATGCTTTGCAGTAGCATAATAAGCCAGTGAATCTGCCCGCAGTAATTGCCCGGGATTCTCGGAAACCATTCTTTGTAAGTCGCGAATTAAAAATGGAACACGGCCTATACGATCATTATAGCTATCTAAATATGATAATTGACCGGTAATAAGATAACCTCGCTGACTGGTTTCAGCTGCGGTAAGCTGTTGTTCAATTTCTTGTGTTTTTGACAATATCCCTTTTGTAAGTGATACCAGACCATTATCCTTCTGAAGCTCTTTAATGCTTAAGTAAGACATAATGCCCACAAAAAAAACGGAAATAAGGGTTATGATAAATCCGGTTATAACTTGTTGCTGAAAGGAAATTTTTTGCATAATAATTCTTAAGGTGTATAAGCATTTCATCGAGAAAGGTTACACCAATATCAAAAAAAATCTGACCTTAATATACTTAACTACAGATATTTAAAATTAAAGCATTCAAATTCTTTCGCTAAGATAGGCTTTGCATAGATTAATCAGAACAAAAAAATCTGGGCATTAAGGAGTGTGGGCAACTTTATAGCCCGGAAAGAAATGCACCTTGTTTTTTACTTAAAATGACTTAGAATAACTATCCTCCTTTTATTGAAGTTATAAATTCCGGGATTTTGCTGAGTGGATTTTCCTGCTCCAATATTCGAACGAAAGCGCTTCCAACAATTGCCCCCCTGGTATACTGGGAAGCTTTATCAAAACTTGCCTTGTCAGAAATACCAAATCCGATCATAGTTGGGTTTTTAAGCTGCATGGCATTTATACGCGAAAAATAATTCTCTACATCGTTTGATACAGCCAGATTCTTACCTGTTGTAGCAGATGATGATAATAAATAAATAAACGAATTTGTTAAATTATCAATTTTACGGATCCGCTCTTCTGATGTCTGAGGGGTTACCAGAAAAACATTACTGATATTATGCTTTTCAAAGCATCCCTGATAAAGTTCTTCATACTCATACATTGGGAGGTCTGGAACAATAACACCATCTACACCTACTTCGGCACATGAACTACAAAAGTTTGCCACACCATACTGTAATACCGGATTCACATAACCCATTAAAAGTATCGGAATTGAAACACGCTTTCTCAGTTCCTTTAATTGCTCGAATAAAACCGGTATAGTCATACCATTTTCCAGGGCACGTTGCGAACTATACTGAATAACCGGACCATCCGCCACCGGATCTGAATACGGAAATCCGATTTCCAGGAAATCAGCTCCGGCCCTTTCAAGCGCCTCGGCAATATCCAGGGTACTGTTTAGATTTGGATACCCGGCCGTGAAATAAATCGACAATAAAGGTTCTTTCTTAGTTGCGAATAGTTCGTTTAATCTGTTCATTTAAGTTGTACGTTATAAGTTGTACGATAGTAGGTTTTAAGTGTACGTTTTAAGTTATAGGTTGTAAGTTGTAATAATCAAAATACTAAGTACTAAATACTCAGTACTCTACCTAAAATCCAAAATGCTTCATGTAATTATCCAGGTCTTTATCGCCACGACCAGAAAGGCAGATCACCACACTTTCATCGCCCTTAAAATGCATTTTCTCAAGATATGCTAGCGCATGAGCAGATTCAATGGCGGGAATAATGCCCTCCATCTTGGCAAGCAATAATCCTGCATCCATCGCTTCATCATCAGTAATACTTACATATTGCGCCCTCCTGACTTTATGAAGATGGGCATGTTGCGGGCCGATCCCCGGATAATCCAATCCGGCAGAGATAGAATAAGGTTCCACCACCTGGCCATCATCAGTTTGCATCAGGATAGTTCGGCTTCCATGCAGAACACCTTCCCGCCCCAATGCAGAAGTTGCTGCTGAATGTCCGCTATCAACCCCCTTTCCGGCCGCCTCAACAGCAATTAATTTTACCTGTTCATCATCAAGAAAATGATAAAACATTCCCATGGCATTACTGCCTCCACCAACGCAGGCCATTACATAATCCGGAAGTTCTGACCCCGTTTTTTCTTTCATCTGCTTTTTTGCTTCTTCAGAAATTACAGATTGGAAACGCGCTACCATATCAGGATAAGGATGTGGCCCCACGACTGACCCAATAATATAATGAGTATCTACCGGGTTATTAATCCAGTCACGCATCGCTTCGTTAGTTGCGTCCTTTAATGTTTTACTACCGGAGGTTGCAGGCACTACGGTAGCACCCATCATTTTCATACGGGCAACATTCGGAGCCTGGCGTTCAATATCAATTTCACCCATATATACCACGCACTCCAGACCTTTTAGCGCACAAACCGTGGCAGTAGCTACACCATGCTGACCGGCGCCGGTTTCAGCAATAATGCGTTTTTTTCCAAGCCGTTCGGCAAGAAGTATCTGACCGATAGTGTTATTTATTTTATGGGCGCCGGTATGATTAAGATCTTCACGCTTAAGATAGATTGTTGTACCATATTTCGCTGAAAGGCGTTTTGCCAGATACAATGGCGATGGCCGACCTACGTAATCTCTTAAAAGTGTTTGAAACTCTTCCTGAAAAGCAGGTTCATACATGATTTCCAGATAATTCTGCCTCAGGAATTCAACATTGGGGAATAACATTTCTGGGATATATGCACCACCGAAATCGCCGTAATATCCTTTATCATTAACCTGATAGATGCCTTTTGAGTTGTGAGTAGTATCACTCATATTCTTAATAAATTAATAGCTTTCTTTAATTCTATAATATTTTTAATTCCCGGGGATATTTCGAAGCCACTGTTCAAATCGGCAGCATAAAAACGCTCATCCCTGATTTCTGATAACATCCCAATATTTGCAGGGTTTAATCCCCCACTTAAAAAATAAGGAACACTTAACTTATACTGATCCAACACATCCCAATTAAAGGATTTACCGGATCCACCGTAGCCTGCAGTTTTTGTATCAAACAGGAAGTAATCTACTTTATCAGCATAAGCTTCAAGGATATTGAAATCAAAAGTATCATCGATCCCAAAAGCTTTTATTACCTCTATTCCCGTACTCTTTAATATCTCACAAGTTTGCGGTTCTTCATCGCCATGGAGTTGAACGGCTTGTAAATGATAAATCCCGGCCTTTTCTATAATGGCCTGAGGAGATTCATTCACAAATACTCCGGTTTTTTTTATTAACGAAGAAATTGGAGCGAAAATATCATTTTCTATCCCATCAACATATCTTTTTGACATGGGGTAAAAAATAAAGCCCATATA
>DASWTL010000169.1:0-5717 GCA_036402155.1 Sphingobacteriaceae bacterium
AAAATATGAAAGTTCCGCTTATTGGTATCGCAAACTGGCTGAAACTGGTGATAAAAGGGCAGCAAACTTCTCAGACTCTTACAGTCATTACTTGCCATTGTTTTTTATAGGTTCGGCCCAATGGAAGATCAGGTTTACCTCTCTTAATACCACTTTTGACGAATTTAGCCCGGTTTTTTTTAAAAAGGGTTTAATATTTACATCCAACAGAAATTTTTCTGTTCGTAATAATCTGATCTCCGGGTGGGATCTTAAACCATTTAATGATCTGTATTTGATAGATGATACGTTAGCCATTACGAATTTTGATATCAATAAGGCTAACGCACCTGAAAAAAACGAAATTAAGCCGGTTGCTCAAATTCAGGATAACCGCACAGTGGGAGATTTTGGAGTAAGGGGTTTGAGCGGTTCAGGAGTATATGTATTTAATGAGAAACCAACCAAAGCGAAACGAATTAAAGGAGATCTGAGGTCTAAGTTTCATGATGGCCCTGTAAGCATTGCCTCGGATCAGAAATCTATGATTTTTACCAGAAATAATTATTATAAAGGAAGAGAGCGTTTAAGCCGGGACGGAGTAAATAGGCTCAAGCTGTATAGCGCCAGTTTAATCAATGAAAAATGGAGTAATATTAAAGAATTCGAGTATAATAGTAATGAGTATTCAACAGCACACCCGGCACTATCAGGGGATGGTAATTTAGTTTACTTCGCATCAGATATGCCTGGCGGAGTTGGCGGAATGGATCTGTATTACAGCGTTAAACAAAATGGAAAATGGAGCCGACCGGTTAATCTGGGCCCCAATGTTAATACTAAAAGCGATGAGATTTTTCCTTTTCTGAATGGTAACAACGAACTGTACTTTTCATCAACTGGCCTCGCTGGCCTTGGTGGAATGGATATTTTTAGAACATCCTTAAATAGCAATTTGCCAGTAGGTGATCCTGTAAATATTGGATATCCCGTAAATTCATCAAAGGATGATTTCGGTATCATATTCCGGTCAGACGGACGCTCGGGGTACTTTAGTTCCAACAGGATCGGGAATGACGATATTTATAGCTTTCAATATAACCCTGAGAAGTTAACCCTGAATGGTTTAATCGTTAACTCAGATAGAAAAACACCTGTAAACAATGCGATGGTGCTGGTAAAATCGGAAGGCCATATCGATACACTTAAAACCTATGCTGATGGACGTTTTCGCACAAACCTGAAAAAAGATACCCATTATGAGGTTTATAGTTTAAAAGATGGAATATCATCAGAAAAATCAACGCTATCCACATATGGAAAAACCAGTATAGATGAGATAACCATTACACTTATATTAAGTGAAGCTTATAGGGCACAAATAGCACAGACTGTTATCCCTGCACCAGTTCAGGGTGAGGCTAAAACGGAACCTGATTCTAATAATAGAAGCAGTTTATTACCTTCAAAGGAGGCAGAGCAGTTACCTGCCGTTCAGAGCACCCCGGAGATTCAACGGGTTCCGCCAGTATCCGAAAAACAAAACATCCTGGTAGAGAAATTTCCATCTTCCGCTCAACAATCAACCTATATCCCTCCGGTTACTGTTAAAACTTCACCTCAAAAGCAACCTCAGGCAGAAGTATCGCCGAATGGGTCTGCAATTAAACGTGTAGTTGTACCAATGAAAACAGTTACAGGCAATCATGTTTCGCCTGAAGTTACTGTACTTAATTGTACAGAATTGCGTAAGAAGTATTATATCGATAATATTTATTACTCACTTAATCAGTCCTATATCCGTAATTCTGAGTTGCCTGTATTGGAACAGTTAATAAAGCTTATGAAAGACAACCCTGAAATAAAGGTTATTGCCAATTCACATACGGATGCACTTGCAAGTTATGAATATAACAAACAGCTTTCCAGTAACCGTTCTATGGTAGTTAAACGGTATTTGGTAAGCAGGGGAATTGCAGAAGACAGGATCAGAACTGAATATTCCGGTAAAACCCGTCCACTAATCCCCTGCATAACAAATGATTGTACTCCAAAAGAACTCGAACTTAATCGGCGAACAGAGTTTTATATAATTGTTGATGGGAGAAACATAACTCTGGATTGCAATTAATCGTTAATCTCGGGAAAGATTTGCAAGTTAAAGGCTCTGACCCCCTAAATTCTTCAGAATCTTTTCAAGGTCGTCAGGGGTGTCAACGGCAAAAGTTTCTTTATCAGTAATGGCAACTTTTATACGGTACCCATTTTCAATCCATCTAAGCTGCTCCAGGGCTTCAGCCTTTTCCAGATTGGAAACCGGAAGTTTAGTGATCAGATTCAGAATATCAATTCGATAACCATAAATACCAATATGCTTATAATAAATTTGGTTTGAAAGCCATTCTGTAATTGGTTTGCCCCGAAAATGCGGAATAGTGGTTCTACTAAAATAAATGGCCTCCGAGTTTGTGTTTAATACCACTTTGGGAATATTGGGATTAATCAGGTCATCATTCGAATCGATTTGTTTTACCAGTGTAGCCAATCCGGTATCTTTATTATCAAAGCAGGAGCATAAAAGATCTATTTGACCCGGATGGATAAAAGGTTCATCTCCCTGTATATTAACGGCATAATCGAATCCCGGAAGCTTATTTATAACCTCTGCGCAGCGGTCGGTTCCGCTCTGGTGATCCGGGGAGGTTAGTATGGCCCTGCCGCCAAAGCTATTTACATGTAGAAGTATCCGCTCATCATCGGTAGCTACTACCACTTCAGAAAGAAAGGTTGATTTTAACGCTTGTTCATATACCCGCTGAATCATGCTTTTTCCTGAAATTTCAACCAGAGGTTTTCCCGGAAAACGTGTTGAAGCATAACGTGCAGGGATTATACCTAAGATGTTCATGATATAAGGATTAAATATGTGTGGCCAAATTCGCACCCTTACGGGCATGCAAAGTTAATAATACCTTGTGATTAAATCTTTCACACATATAATAATGAACCGTTTATACGGTGTCCGGATGATATGCTGCCAGACCACAAAAATCGTTACTTAATTAACACGCAAGGAGTGATTTATCGTTCTTTAAGGCCTACTATATTACCCGAAAAAGAGATCCCATCACGATTGTTGCTAATAACCCTCAATGTGCCGTATCCTCCGTTTGAGATACTTAACACTAAATATCTTACATCTGCATCTCTGGTATCCTTTGGTGTGATCGTGATTTCCCACCCCCGTTTTGTATTTTCAGAATTGTATGTAAAATCGGTGGATGTAAATTTAATCCCTCCCTTACCTGGATCCATTGGGGCGCTGAAAGCCCTGCCAAAATAGGGCAGGAATGCGGTTATCGTATCTTTAGATACTTTCAGGTCATATTCACTGGTTAAATATCTGGTACCTCCCCGCTGAGGTATGGCAACCTGAGCTTTAAAAATATATTCCTTTGCCGCTACCATTCCTTTAATTTGATCCTTCTTATTGGGTTTTTGTGCATACCCATCAAATACGACAGCAAAAACAAAAGCCAGGATCAGGCAGCTATTTTTCAATATATTTTTTCTTGTGTTTTTCATAGTCGTATTATTAATGATATTTTGTTCAAATACTATTCCATTTAAACGCAGTTACATCTTTATAATTGCATTTATTTCAACCCTCAAGCAGCTCTGACTAATCCTTGCTATGACCACTGTTTAATGACCGTAAAAAATTAAAAGTATATTTGACTTTATCCTCAGCGAGTTAAACACACTAATGGAATTTGATCTGTTATTCAAAAATATTTCACGGCATATACAGCTTGATAAGGCAGAAACAGATTTTTTCCTTTCATTATTGCAAATCAGAAAGATCCGTAAGAAAGAGTTTTTACTGAAGCAGGGGGAAATTTGCAGGACAGAAAATTTCATTCTAAAGGGATGTTTAAGAGTTTATTCCATTGACGTAAACGGATTTGAACATATCCTGATGTTTGGTATTGAAGATTGGTGGGTTAGTGATCTGTACAGCTTTCTGACCAGCTCTCCATCCGTATACAATATTGATGCTCTGGAGGAGACCGTAGTTGTGCAGATCACAAAATCAAAACTTGACATGCTTTATGAACAAGTCCCCAAGTTTGAACGCTTTTTCCGGGTTATTCTACAAAACGCTTATATCGCCCAGCAGCAGCGGCTCAATCAAAACCTTTCCTTAAATGCAGAACATCGTTACCTGAATCTGATTCAAAAATATCCGGCTTTTGAACAGCGTATTCCTCAAAAACAACTGGCAGCCTATCTTGGAATTACTCCCGTGTTTTTAAGTATGTTGAGAAAAAAGTTAAGCAGAAAGTAATTTGTTAAACTACTTTAACTTTTTTGGTTCAAGACCGGTGTTTATTTGCTCTTTATAAACTAATTAAAGAGTATGATAATGAAAGATAGAATCTTTGGCACAAACAATGACTGGACAGGATTAATTAACCGATTAACGATTGGTCTTATACTATTCCCACATGGCGCACAAAAACTGCCTGGCTGGTTTGGCGGGCCTGGTTTTACAGGTGAAATGAGTTTTTTTACAGAAACACTGCATTTGCCATGGTTGATCGCCTTCCTGGTGATTATTATTGAGTTTTTTGGTTCAGTTTCATTAATCGTAGGATTCGCTTCCCGGATTTGGGCCGTTTTAATGATTGTTCTGTTTATTGGAATAATTTTATTTGGACATATTGAACATGGTTTTTTTATGAATTGGTTTGGCGATCAGAAAGGTGAAGGATATGAATATCACTTGCTGATTATCGGGCTATCTCTTGCTGTATTGGTGAATGGAAGTGGAAAACTATCTGTAGATGGTGTTCTGGCAAAGCGCCAGTTATCCGGTAGTGAAACAGATGCCTAGGTCATAACCAGCAAAGGATTTTTAAAACGCCGCAGATTCTTTATTTTTATCAAAGTGATTTATCTAACCCAACTAATTTATATCAAAGCTGGTGAACAGGAAACGTTTAACCAGTTTGAGGACATTGCAATCCCCGCAATTGCTAAATATAACGGTCGCCTGTTATTGAGAATAAGGCCCGGACATGATGAGGTTGTAGCCGGAAGTATCCCGACTCCCTATGAGATTCATATGGTTGAATTTCAATCAGACGAGGATTTCGAGGCTTTCAAAGCTGATAAGGACCGGAATTCCTTCCTGCATTTGAAAGACAGATCTATCGAATCGGTTTTACTGATTAAAGGAGTTCAAATTTAAGTTATGAGCTATTATTCCGACCCGGAGAAGTTGCCGAAAATTTCTTTCATAACAGGAAAAAAATAATCAAATATTAAGTATCCGTAATACATTAAAAGTTACATTTGAGCCGTGATTAAAAAGATCACCTGAACTACTGTGCCCGCCTCTTTAAAAGCCAAAAACATTAATTTATTATGGTTATACTGATAATTTCAATCTTTGTCCTGGGGTATGCTGCAATAGCATTTGAACATTCAATTAAAATAAATAAAGCAGCCTCTGCCTTGGTAACGGGTGTGTTGTGTTGGACGGTCTATATTCTTTTTGCTGCGGATAAAGATATTGTTAACGAAGAGCTTATCACTCATCTGGGTGAACTTTCCAGTATCCTGTTTTTTTTATTGGGAGCCATGACAATTGTTACACTTATTGATGCTCATGACGGGTTTTCCATTATAACCAAACAAATAAATCAAACAGACATTCGGAAACTGCTTTGGAT
>DASWTL010000170.1:0-3975 GCA_036402155.1 Sphingobacteriaceae bacterium
GAAAACAAAGGATGGGAAAATAATAAGCCTGGAATTACAACTGAGAATGAAAATAATCAGCAGGTACCTACCGTAACCCCTCAAAATGATAATGGCTTACCTGGTCCTGAAGACGACGATTTCGACGATGATGATGACGACGATGATCTGATTCCAATTGAAACCGATGATGATGATTTTATTGCAGATGATGATGACGATGTGGATGATTTGCTGGACGAAGACGATGATATTGATGAAGATGTTCATGCCCATAAGCATGTGGATGTGTCCAAAATCGTCCCAAATCCGGACAGGCCGTTTGGTCGTACTTCAGGGCGGATGATTGACCATGAGCCAGGAACAACGAATAATCCGGAATAAACGGGAGATTAGATTTAATGGAATTATTGTTTGCAATTGGAGTATAGCTTCAAAAGATAATCTGTTATCTCATGAAAAAGGATGAGAAAGAAAAAAGAAATTATAACGGACAGGAAGTTTCAAATGAGCCTTCAGAGAAATTGATCAGTCCGCCAGACCCAAACCGGCAAAGGAAGCAGGATAAGAAGAGTACCAAAAACACTACTGGAAAAGATTCCAACCTCGGAAGCCGAAATTCTGTTTTGCGGTAAAAACCAGTCGGACTTAAAATTAAAACGTAGTTATGCAAAGACGACAATTTTTAAAAGCATCAGGTCTTACGCTTGGTTTGATGAGTCTGCTCAGAAATCAAAGCTTTGCTGATTTTCTTCAGCAAAGCCATAGCTTGAGCCCACTCAGGAAAAATGTTGGCATTTTCTCTATGCAGGGTGGCACAATTGGCTGGCTGATCAATAAAGATGGGGTGGCTGTTGTTGATTCTCAGTTTCCTGAACCCGCTGCAAAACTAATCAGTGAGGTAAAATCACGTTCCGGACAGCCATTCAGATATCTTATAAATACACATCACCATGGTGATCATACCAGTGGGAATATTGCCTTTAAGGGTTTAGCGCAGCATGTAGTAGCCCATGCCAATTCATTAGAGAATCAAAAAGCAGTGGCTGCAAAGCAGAAGACAGAGGATAAGCAATTATATCCTGATAAGACTTTCAGGGATGATATGGACTTTAATGTTGGCGACGAACAGTTTAAGCTTTATTATTTCGGTGCGGGCCACACTAACGGCGATGCTATCATACATTTTAAAAATGCCAATATTGTTCACATGGGAGATTTGGTATTTAACAGAAAGTATCCCTTTATTGACCGCTCAGCAGGAGCTGATATCAGCAGCTGGATTAAGGTATTAGATACAACCTTAAAGAAATTTGATAACGATACCCTTTATATTTTCGGTCATGCGCTTGATCCGAAAAAAGTTACCGGGAAAGCTGATGATCTGAGAGCATTTCAGCATTATTTACAAAGACTCCTTGATCATGTCAGTTTGCAGATTAAGGCTGGCAAATCGAAACAAGAAATATTGAAGATAACTGCTATTCCCGGCGCACCTCAGTGGCAGGGGGAAGGCATAGAGCGCAGCCTAACCGCCGCCTATGATGAAATTATGAGTAAAGGTTGAAAAGAGGAAAAGTGAATGGATAAAAGTGATATCGAAGAGGACCTAAAGAGGGTGAAACGGTAAAGGCGAAGGATAAAGGTGATTCCGCATTGAATCAAATAAACAGCGCACTGATTTTAAAGGCGCGGGTGAGTTTTTACTTCATGAATGTGATCCACCTTTCACTTAATAAACCAATAACCTATTAACCCAATAACTTAATAACCTAATAGCTGAATAACCCAAACACCCTTACCCCGCCATTAATTTCAAAAAGCTGGTAAGTTTTGTCTTTAATTCCCGCCGGTCAACAATAAAGTCAAGAAACCCGTGTTCAAGAACGAATTCAGCAGTCTGGAAACCTTTCGGAAGGTCTTTCTTAATCGTTTCCTTTATTACACGCGGACCTGCAAAACCGATTAGCGCGCCAGGTTCAGAAATATTAATATCACCAAGCATAGCGTAAGATGCAGTAACACCACCCGTAGTAGGGTCGGTAAGCAGGGAAATATAAGGAATCTTAGCTTTACTCAACAGTGCAAGTTTAGCTGAAGTTTTAGCCATTTGCATTAATGAAAACGCAGCTTCCATCATTCGGGCACCACCCGATTTGGAGATCATCAGGAACGGTATTTTATGCTCAATACAATAATCAATAGAGCGGGCGATCTTTTCACCAACCACAGAGCCCATTGAACCACCGATAAAATTGAAATCCATACATGCAACAACCAGGTCATGGCCGTTTACCTTACCATGAGCAGCGCGAATTGCATCATTCAGTCCGGTTTTGGCATAGCTGTCCTGCAACCGGTCTACATATTTTTTTGAATCCTCAAATTTTAAAGGATCGCCTGACCGGAGACTTTCAAAAAGTTCGGTAAACTCATTGTTATCATATAATATGGAGAAATATTCTTTGGATCCGATACGGAGATGGTAGTTGCAATAATGGCAGACATATACATTATCCACCTGGTCCGCATAATGAAGCGGTTTCTTACATGAGGGGCATTTATTCCAGATGCCGTCCGGGGCCTCTTTCTTTTCCTCAGTTCTTGTGATGATCCCTTTTTTCTCTCTCTTAAACCAAGCCATTGAATTCTATTTGGGGATACAAAGAAACGAAAAATTTATAAATGAAATTCACCAATAAATTACACTGATTTTAATTTTAAGAAACAAATTCTATTAACAATATATCCTTAACATAATCTCCTAACACTAAAAAGGTTTTGCCTATCGGGTATTGATTCTAATTTTATAAATTCGCAGTCTAAAATCAATAAATATGGCTAAATATAAAGGTGTAATTACAGGAGACGCTGTCCAGGAAGTTTTTGCTAGTGCAAAAAAGCATCAATTTGCATTACCTGCAGTAAACGTTATTGGTACAAATTCAATTAACGCAGTAATGGAAACAGCTAAAGCTGTTAACTCTCCGGTCATTATTCAACTTTCATTTGGAGGAGCCCAGTTTTACGCAGGCAAATCAATGAAGAACGATAATCTTCAGGCTTGCATTTTGGGAGCTGTTTCTGCAGCACAGCACGTTCACTTATTGGCAGAACATTATGAGGTAGGCGTAATTTTGCATACAGATCATGCTTCAAAAAAATATTTGCCTTGGATTGAAGGATTACTTGAGCACGGCGAACGTTTTTATAAGATACATGGTAAGCCTTTATTCTCATCACACATGCTTGATCTGTCAGAAGAATCAATAGAAGAGAATATTGATACCTGTAAAACATTTTTATCGCGAATGAAAGCGATGGGGATGACACTGGAGATAGAACTGGGAGTTACCGGTGGTGAAGAAGATGGTGTAGATAATACCGATATTGACAGTTCCCGTTTATATACTCAGCCATCAGAGGTTGCTTATGCTTATAAAGAATTGGGAAGTGTATATGATAAGTTTACTATTGCAGCAGCTTTTGGAAATGTACACGGTGTTTACAAACCCGGTAATGTAAAACTGCAGCCTGTCATCCTTAAGAATTCACAGGATTATATCTGCAAAGAATTTAACCTGCAGGATGAGAAACCGATTAATTTTGTGTTTCATGGCGGCTCAGGTTCTTCACAGGAAGAGATCAGAGAAGCCATATCTTATGGCGCTATCAAAATGAATATTGATACCGATATGCAATGGGCATTTTGGGAGGGTATAAATGAATACTATAAATCAAAGAAAGACTACCTTCAGGCCCAGATCGGAAACCCTGATGGCCCGGATTCTCCGAACAAAAAGTATTATGATCCGCGGGTTTGGTTGCGCAAAGGGGAAGAAACATTTGTTAAAAGGCTAACCAAAGCTTGTGAAGATTTGAATTGTATCAATGCAAATGACAAACTTTAATACTTAATAAGTTTATTTTAGATCCATTATACGTAAGTGTAATGGATTTTTTATTTTGATCTCATTAAGATGGCTAAAAAAAATA
>DASWTL010000171.1:0-16532 GCA_036402155.1 Sphingobacteriaceae bacterium
TCTTACCATCGGTTGTTTTGACCACTGTGAGTGGAGCTGTACCCAAATAGTCGACCCCGTAAGCAATCCCTTTATGCCATGTTAACCGCCATATCCAATTACCGCTTGCTTTAATTGCGGGTTCGAGAATAGTTTCTTCAGGATTCGAGAACGTATCGCCTGAAGCAGAAAATGACACATATGGTGTTCTTGTAGCCACTGTAGTTCCATTTGCTGCATAGGTTTCCACATCCATAAATACCATAAGGCGGTTATCTGGTGTTATTGATAATTTGGGATCTCTGATATCTTTTTCGGTTAATTCAAAAAGTACAATGCTTGACCAATTTATGCCATCTGTTGATTTGATTACACGTACTTTTCCGGGGTTAGTTACGCCGGTTATATGACTTTGTGCCTCTCTGAATGTGCAGTAAAATGCATTTTTAAACCGGATTATATCCGTAAATGCAGAGTGCGGAGCCTGATCCCATATTTTTACAGATTCTGGTTTATAGGATGTATTAACGATGGGGTCCTTTTTGTTTTTCTTACATCCCGCTGCTAGTGTGGCAACAGCCAATAAAAGTATGCATCCGTATTTTACAGGCAATTTTTTATTAATAATATGCATCTGAGCTGAGTTTACTATGTATCACTTGTTTAGATAAAAGGCCCGCTAGGCGGGCCTTTTAAAATTTGTGAATTTAATTCCAACCTTCTATTTCTGTCACCAGTGTTTCCCGGGTCCTTGTGCTGACACCTATCGGCCAGTACAGCAGATGGGTTTCTGCAGATCTTCCCTGTAAACTCGGCACTAAATCGAAGGCTTTTCCAAAGCGTACCAAATCCCACCATCTTTTACCTTCCAAAGCCAGTTCGAAAAGTCTTTCTTTCAGGATGGCATCATCATTCTGAGCTTTTGTTCCGGGTACGAAAATATGCGCAGGATAGTTAGCCGTACCATAAGCTCTTAACCGGATCTTGTTCATTTCAATAGTGGGAGCCTGATTAAGTGCATTTTTAGCTTCAGCCTTCATCAGCACAATATCCCCATACCGGTATAATATATAGTCGTTCTGGAAATACCTGGTACCGGCTTCTACAGTACCACTATATTTTAATCCGTAATTGGTATAATACTGGTTTGCACCTGTTCCCTCAAGATCTACGTAGGTGGCAGCTTTACGGGTATCATCATTTGTAAACTGATTTCTTACCAATGGAGTAATCCGCCATACATTACCATTACCAGCAAGCGGAACTCCTACAATATCACGCTGCCATTGAGGTACATAAGCCGGATAAGCAGTTGACGAGGAATACATGTTGTGTGCGGCAGTTTGGTTGGAGCTTTCGCCAACCTGGAACCTGATAGCCATAATGATCTCTTTGTTCCCTTTATTGGTGTACTTAAAGATGTCTGCGAAGTTAGACAGAAGCGTAACATCAGCCGTCTCAACCTCGTTTATGGCATTTAATGCTGTTGTAAAGTCAGCACTTCCTCCATTTAACCGCTTGCCGGTCCATAAATACACATCGGCTTTCAAGGCATTAGCCGCTGGCTTTGACCATCTGTTTCGACCTGAAGGGAATGAATTATTAGGGAATAATTGCAATGCTTTATCAAGATCGGCTTTTATTAACTGAAACACCTCTGCTTCGGTAGCTTTAGGTAATTGAATAGTTAACGGATCATAACCTTCTGTAGGCTCGATTCTAAGTGGCACCCCACCCCAGGTTTTGGCCAGGATAAAGTATAGATAAGCGCGCATCGTATATGCCTCTGCCAGGGCATTATTTTTATTTGCTTCTGATGTAAATCCAATGCCTGGTGTATATTTCAACACTAAATTTGTGGAATTGATGGCTGAGTATACTCCGCTCCAGTCAGGACCAGTAATCGACTCGGTCATGGAGTTATCGTAATATCGGTTATAGCCCAGGTTACCGGCTATAGATGAGGTAAGCATTTCGCTGCGTGCTTCGCCCCAAACATATAAATTAACCGCCGTCGCCAGGTTCCTTAATCGTAAATAGGTTCCGCTCAGAGCTCCCTGAACATCGTTCTCTGTTTTAAAAAACGATTCTTTTGTGATAGAGCTTACCGGCGCAATCTCCAGGTGTTCCTTACATCCGATCAGGAATGCAACTAAAAGGAACGGGATGATATATAATCTTTTCATGGTTTTTTCTGTTAGAATGAAATATTTGTACCTAAAGTGAAGGTTCTTGGATTAGGATAACGTCCGTTATCAGATCCGCCATCTTCAGGCATGGGACCTCTGAAAGCAGTAAAATAATGCAGATTGTTGCCGGTTAAATTGATACGGGCACTACTGATCTTCACCTTTCTTAACAAGGTTTGAGGAATGGTATAGCCCACAGTAATTTCACGGAGTGCCAGAAAATCTCCTTTTTCGAAATAGGTCGAGCTCCTTGAGATATTCTGTTGTGAGTTTTGCCATAAATACCTTGGAGTATTCGTTATATCGCCCTGCTTTTTCCACGCTTTATCAATGTAATCTTTTGTTGGCATTAAATCACCCTGTAACTGACCGTCTGCCATAGCCTTGGCATAATTGTAAATAGTATGGCCGAGCGTAAAATCGGTGCGAATGGCCAGGCTGAACCCTTTATAGTTAAAATAATTGGAGAATCCTCCTGTCCAATCAGGAAACATATTACCCACATATACCTGATCACGACTATCGATAATCTTATTACCATCGATATCGGCGAAATAGGCATCTCCACCATACTTCCTGCGGTCAGTGGTTCCGGGAATAACAGGAACAGACATATCTACTACATCGTATGCAGCGGCCTCTTCATCAGTGGCAAATACTCCCAAGTGTTTATATGTATAGAAATCCCCTATTGGGTAACCCTCCATAAATGAACCGGGATTACCAAAAAGAGCCATGTTTGGCCTCCAAACATATGTCTGACTTTGAGGATCCCAGATATTCACACCGCCCTGGCGGTTGCCGTCTACACCGTTATCAGGAAGCTGCAGAACTTTAGTACTAACTTTAGAGGCATTAAAGTTCATTGACCATTTGAAGGAAGAACTGGCCGGTAGTATTTCTGCTGTCAAATCAAGTTCAACACCCTTATTACCAAGACTTCCATTGTTTGTCTGAACAGTTCCATAACCAGAAGATGAAGGTAATACCACATTTGTGATCAGGTTGTCAGTTACCCTGTCAAAGTAGTCAAAAATTACAGTAACCCGGTTATTAAACAATCCCAGATCCACTCCACCATCAAAAGTTCTTGATTCTTCCCATCTTAGGTCAGGATTGGGAATATTTGATGGCTGGATAGCTCCCGAGCCTGCATATTCAGATCCTACACTATATAAGCCCTGCCATCCAAATTCTGATAGTCCGCCGATATTCCCGTTCTCGCCATAAGTAGCTCTCAGTTTTAAGCTGGAAAGCTGACGTGGCATAACTTTCCAGAAGTTTTCCTTGTGCATATTCCATCCAAGACCCACACCAGGGAAAAATCCAAACCGGTTTGAGGCACCTAAATTCGACGCTCCATCATAGCGGCCTGTTAAATTCAATAGATATTTCTGTTGATAATCATAGTTTATACGTCCAAAAACACCTTCTGTGATAAATCTTCCTTCAGAACCACCGACAGATCTCGGTACAGCGGAAGCATTTAATGTAGGGATCAGGTCGGTAGTCGCTCCCTCGCCATTGGCGCTCACACTATAGGTCTTTCTGTCATAATAAGAATATCCTGCCTTGCCTTCAAAATGATGATCAGCAATTGCCTTCACATAAGTGAATACCCCGTCTGCCTGGTAATACCGGCCATTGGAGAAAGACTGACTTGCTGACCTCAGCGTATTCATCGTAGTAACATTGGATAAAAAAGCCGGCTGGAAAAATCGACCGAAACCCTCTTCTTCATATGATGAAAGTAATGGTTCAAAAGACAGACCCGGCAGTATATCCCATTTACCGGCAAGTGAAACTGTTAACTTCTGTCCGGTATTTTTACGCTGAGGAGCAAAAGGCCCTGTCTGATAATAATGCGGGTTACCTGCACTCGCACTCTGCCCCGGTGCAATGGTACCGTCTTCAAATTGATATTTGGCGGTTGAAGGCAGAGAAGGGCTTCTGTAGAATGTATTCGTTAATGTACTAAATTGAGTCTGGGCTCCACCTGTAATAAACTTATAATCGGTGTTGGCATATAGTAAGCGGCCGTCAACGCGCAATTTATCCGTAATCTGTAAACTGCTGTTAAAACTTGCAGTAAGACGTTTATAATCAGATTCAAGAGCCGTACCCTCACCTAGTAAATAACCAACACTTCCACTGAATTTTGCCTTTTCTGTACCACCTGATGCAGATAAATAATGATTGTGGGATACCGCGGTCTGATAGGTCAACTCCTGAAAGTCAGTATCTTTAAAAATAATTTGTCTGTTAGTTCCATTAACAGGATCATAACCTCCGGAAGCATTTGTTTTAATAGGATCTGTCATCACTTGCCATCCTTCATTTAACTTGTGCTGGTTAGCCGGACTTAAAAATTGTGGTGTAAAGGCTGTATTATTTAAGAGGTTATTTCCTGTGCCAAAACCTGAAGGCGCTGTAAGCCTTGAATTAGTGGTAGAAGCTGCAACTTTAGCCCCTGTCCAAACCACACTTTGACGGGCATGATGCAAATATTCCTCGGCACTGGTGTATTCTCTAAGCTGGTCTCCTTCGTCGGCAGAGCTTACATCATAACTATATGATATTCTTGCGGCACCCGGTTTTGCAGATTTAGTGGTGACTAAAACAACTCCGTCTGAGGCTCTGGCACCATAAATTGAGGTAGCAGCAGCATCTTTTAATATCTGCAGCGATTCAATATCATCCGCAGCAACATCATTTAAGTTGCTCCGAATTACACCATCAACTATATATAATGGATCAGATCCGTCGGGATTATTAATGGAAGTACCCCCTCGTAGTATAATTCGGGGAGCTACTCCCGGCTGTCCGTTGTAACTTTGAACCCGAACCCCCGAAACACTTCCCTGCAAGGCAGAAAGTGCATTCGAATAAGGAATATTCTCCAGCGTTTTAGGATCAAGTTTCGCAATAGACGTAGTCAATAATTCTCTTGATTGTGTTCCGTAACCGGTTACAACTACCTCACTTAATCTGGCCACATCTTCATCAAAAGTCACATTAACTTCAGAACGACCATTAATGGGAATTTCCTGCGTTTTATATCCAATGAAACTAACTACCAGTGTACCGCTTGCAGATGGTATGCTTATTGAAAACCTTCCATCTGACCCCGTACTGGCACCTATGTTAGTCCCTTTCAATTTAACACTCACTCCGGGAAGTGGGCCTCCTTGCGGATCTTTAACTGTTCCGCGTACTGTGGTTTGTGCTAAAACATTCGCTGAGAACGCAAGACAAAAAAACATCAGTAAACATACTTGCGTAGTTAGGCACACCATCCTTTTAGAAAGATGCCATACGCCAGGGATTAAATCCCTTTCTCTTCTGGTAAAATTTTGTTTCATAATTGATTCGATTAAGGTTTTAATTACTATAACCCTTTTGTTTCTAGTCTATAATCAAATCTATATGTTGTGTGATTGCATATCCTCTACTATTCATCACAATCCTGATATTATTTTTCGTAATAATCTATTTTATCCTATTTCTCATTTTTTTTTATCAAAAATTTACGAATTAGAAACGTAATAATTCTTATAAACTCATTCTATAAATGGTTGTTAATCAGACGACACAAGACCCGCTTATAATTTATATATGGTTAGTAGATTATAAGGATATGTTACAATAAGTTATGGCTTTGGGGTGCCATACAGTTCGATTTCATTCAAAGAGACCATGGAAGCAACTCCATCAATATCAACCTTAACATAACGTGATGAAACCGGCACTTTTAACTTTTTATATTCCATTGCATAATGGATTCGGTTTTTATATAATACCGGTTTTGTCCACTTCTTACCATCAGTTGAAAAACGGATGGCGGCAGACTGGAGGTTTCCGATATGGAGGCTAAGGGCAATATCAGTAATAGTGTAAGCCTGATCAAGATTGATCACATAAGACGCTTGTCTACCAGATTTAAATGCACCGCTCCAGTAGTCGGTACTGCCATCAAATGCCCCCGAAATACCAGTCTCAGGAGCATTTGAATTAGAATATATCATATCAGTATTCACTGTGATCTTACCCTGTTTATAAAGATTTTTAAGATCGATACGGTTTGTTTCATTACGTAATACGTCAACAAATCCACCAAGTATTGAATATGGATTAGGCCTGGTTGCTAAAATCTCTTTAGGATAACTCCAATTAGCCCCGCTATCATGAATAAGGAAAAGGCGGTTTGCATCAACGGGTAAAAGCACAGAATAAGAACTTGTTTCCAGAACGTTCTGAACCTCAACAAACGTTGTAGTGATGTTGCTCCAGTTCGTACCATTACCATCTTCAGAAAACGCCAGATGAAGGTTAGGCCTTCCGTAACTTAGTACCAGTATACCATTGGGCATTAGGAGCAAATGAGGATCAACACTTTCATTCAGGTCGTCACCCGGTGTTGAGTTGGTCGGCAAACCAGGTAATTGCTTTGGCTGAGTCCAGTTAACCCCTTTATCTGCTGACCGTGAATAATAGAGAGGTTTCCAGCTTTCGTTTCGCATCACTACAAGCCACGATCCGTTAACACACCGTACAATAGTTGCTTCATTAAAAACCTTAACCGGATCTTTGGCAATGGTATTAAAATAAGTCCATGAGGTTCCCCCGTCAACAGACTTTAATATAAATACCCTGCTCACTTTATCGCCAACAAAGGCGCCATAGCCCAGGCAATATAATGAACCGTCATTTTCTTCAATGATACCACGATGAAGACGTATGCCCTTAACCGCGGTAGTGCCAAAGTCAACTCTGCCATCAGGATGTTTTCGCCAGGTGATACCATTATCTGTTGATGTATGATAACTAAACGTGAACACGGTTTCATTTGTCGGCCGGTCATTCAGTTTAAAAGGTATTGTTATAATCTTACCATTTCTCAGTTTTATAGCATTTAAGAAACTTATATTAGGTTCAGCAAGTGCTCTCCCGAAAGTTAAACCGCCATTTACTGATGATTTCCATCCTGATTTTGGAAAAAGAGAGGCATCGTCCTTATTTATGCCCCATGAAACCAATATTTTCTTTGTTATGATTCCGTTGCTGTCAGGTGCATCAAAAGCAATAGCGCTGGGAAAGTGCATAATAGAATCACCTGAAGCATGAGCTATCTCCTTCAGGGGGAAAGTTCTTATCTGGGATATTTGTGCAGATGTATGAAAACAAATTAGTGATCCGATGGATACGATTAAACCAGAAAATAAACCTCTGAAATTGCTTATTTTAACAAACATCATACTTACATGAATGAAGGAATTAGAGACCGGAAAACTATGTCAACCATCCCAACCTGTCCCATTTGGGGAGATCAAGAAAATTCGGATCAGGATATGCAAGACTTTTGGCTTTATAGAGATCTGACTCATTAAGAAGTTTTCCAGAAACAGCAGATAAAGCTTTATCCAGATATTCAGATCTGTCTATCCCAACCAGCACAGATGAAACCTCCTTAAACGATAAAGCAAATTTTGTTGCTAACGTAGATATTTCCTGGATATCATCTTTTAGCAACTCCTGATATTTTTTAATATGATTTTCCACGTCCTGGAGCGCATGATGCAGCCCTCTGCCCTTATCGCTCAAAAGTCCTTTCATTAAAACAGATCTGATTACAATACCTACACCGGTTTCTGTCGCCAACTGAAAGTTTTGTTGCTGACGCTGATCCATCAGATTAAAAGGGCACTGAATAACTTCCCAACCCTTTTCTATGGCTCTTTTAGTCTCTTCAGCAGCATAGGTTGACGCACCAACCGACCGTATCTTTCCCGAAGATTTGAGCCCTGTAAAAATTTCTTTTACTTCATCATTGTTCAATATTTCCAGATCACCCTGATGAAGCATAAAAAGATCAACATAGTCAGTTCTTAGAAGTCTTAAGCTTTCTTCCAGAGATTCTTCAATAGTTTTTTTCAACAACGTGTAATGTAAAATAGCACCGGAACTGTCTCTAAAATGCTTGCATTTGGTTGATAAAACAACTTTATCCCGACGGTCGTGAAATGCTTCGCCCATAATTGATTCACTGTCCCCATATAAGCGTGCAGTGTCAAAAAAAGTAATTCCTTTGTCTAAAGCTTCGTGTAAAAGGTCAACTGCCTGATCCCGGGAAAGCATATCTTCCTTACCATGTACACCTATTCCATACGGAATTCCTATTTCTACTCCTCCGAATGCAATTTCAGAAACTTTGATACCGGTCTTACCTAATTCTCTTGTTTTCATTGAAGGTGGTGTAAGGAGTTATTGAGTTATTAGTTATTGGGAAATTAATACGGTTTACCAGGATTGATGGCACTAGAGGATGTCTTCTCTGATACTGATTTAGTAAACCTTTGTATCAGACCCGAACAGTAATGGCTTAAACCCACTACATCTGCACCAACATTCACAAAGCTATATCCCATTTCCAAAAAACTATCCAGACTATCAATTCCACCGGATGTAGCCGCAAATTTTCCATATTTATTGGCCACCTGTGCTACCAATTTCCGGGCTTCAATAAGTCTTGGATTATTCCAGTCGCCCGGCGCTCCAATACCCTGACTAAAATCTCCGGGACCAAAAAATAACATATCCACTCCATCTAATGCCGCAATAGCCTCAATATCAGGCAGTACTTCCGGATCTTCGATCTGAAGAACCAAAAATCTTTGTTCGTTTGAATCTTTCAGATAATCCTGAAAATCCATATTTGTATATGCACCATCTGCACTTCCACCATCTATCGCCCTGCGTCCGATGGGATGAAAGCGCGTCATTTGAACAACTTGTTTTGCCTCTTCTAAATTCATGATATGCGGAACAAGTATGCCGGTCGCATCCATTTCCAGGGGTTTTACATATCCGCTGTAACTACCCCTAGGCACTCGTACCATTACATCTACGTTACGGGATTTTGCAGCCCAGATCTGTGAGTTAAGTACTGACCAATCCTGAGCCAGATGTTCCTGATCTATCCAAAGACAATCAAAACCGCATATAGATGCAATTTCTGCAGCTTGTCCGTCGCCAAGGTTTACTTTCAAACAACTTGCAGCATTTCCTGATCTCAGTTTTGCCAGCACACGGCTTTCTCTCATTTTCATTCGTATATAATTTATTTTTTAAGAGTTCCCGAAGAAAATTATTCGGAGTGATGAAGTTATCATTAACATTTCAATTCGTGATTCTGATTGAATGCCCATTTTGGTATCGTCTGAAGCTAATTTTTCCTGCTATTTATTTTCAGAATTGCATACGCTGCAGCTGCTCTTAAATCTGCTGCTTCTTCAGATGATTCATCATAAATACCAGCACTGTTTTTATTTTTCATAAAGCCTTTTAAGACTTTCAGGTGATGTTCCTGGCCTTTTTCTGCCAGTGCCAGTGCAAGTTCATTTCGCTGTCCTACTGAATAATATTTTACATGGTCAAGCAGCATTTCATCTATTTTCTCCAGCGTTTTGGCATCACTACCCGCCGGGGCTGTTACAAGAGCTGTGGTAAGAAAAGTAACGTAGGTTTCAGCAGCAGGATCTGCAGTCAAAGCAGAAGCAGCTAATCTCTCCCATTGCTCTAGACTTAGTCCTTTTGATTGGCGCAATACAAATGCGCTGATTTTGCGTATTATGATATCACTATCAGTTAACGCCATATCTAAAAACTTTGCGCGGTTTTTATCAAACAAGCTTTCTGACCCAAATGAACTTGCCCATAAGGCATAAGTTTGTAAATTTCTGTCCTGCGACACCAATGTTTCCTCTGTTTCTTTAGGGAACAGCCTGGAAACCGGCTGTTTCAGTTTAGCAAGGGTTTCAGTTGCATGAGTGCGATCCGGGCCATTCATGTCTTTATAGGCATTGTAAATTTTGTCAATCCAAAGCTGCTTCCTGGCGGGATCCTGTTCCGCCTGTGCCAATACCCTCCATATAACCACCCTGTACTTTGGCTCTTCTGAATAAAGCTTCTCCTCTTTCAAGAATTCTTTTAATGCAATCTCTGAATGACCAGTCCAGATCAGATATTCTGCTGCATGAACTTTAACAAATTTTTGGCTTTTATGCATTACACTAACTAATTCAGCAAGTGCTTTTTTCTCAAGAGAAGAAGGCGAATAGGTCACCATATTGAAAGCAGTAAATAAATTAACAATCGTTAATATCAGAGATAATATCATAACGTTATTTCACAAAGGATTTCTCTACGTCTTTTTTTACAAGCCATAACAAACCTGCACATATTACCATCGTACCTGAGGCGATCTTAAAAAGCAGAGACATGTCTACATGGGCATCGCGAAGTGCACCGCTGGCATATATTCCTAATCCGCCTACGATACAGGCAAACATATTCAGAATACCATAACCGGTGGCTATGTAACGCTTATTTGCTACCATACATAAAACGGCCATCAGGTTGGTATCGCTGAAAACGCGGGTAAGTGCATATACCATAAACCCGCCTATAGCAATGTATATAACATCTGTATTACTGGCAAAAAATACTGCCGGAGCAGCTATCAGCAACCCGATTATAGGCACCAGAATACGTGATTTATTATTTCTTTTACTCCACCGGTCTGCAAGGAAACCTCCCAAAATTGCTCCAACCATACTTAACGGATGCATATAGCCTGTAGCATAAATTCCGGCAGTTGTTTGAGATAAATTGAAATGTTCTTTATAATACGTTGGCAGCCATCCTAATATCATCCAGCCAATTATACCAAGCAATCCCCAAAACGCCAATAGTGCTATAAATGATTTTCTCGAAAAGAGATCTTTTACACCTGAGAGAAAGCTGATGCCCGTTACACTACTTTCTTCAGGGGTGCTGTGTCCCGTCTTTGAGTCGCGCAGGAAAAAGAACAAGCCTGCCGCATATACAACCCCCACTACTCCGAAAACTGTAAACGCATCATTCCATCTATACACTTCGGCTATCCATCCTCCTAAAAATCCTAAACTTTGTCCGATCATTATACCGGCAAGATGTATTCCAAGTGCTAAGGAGCGGGTTGCACCCTTATGGTAGTCGGAAATTAGTGCCAGTGCCGCAGGAATATAACATGCCTCACTTAAACCCATTAACGCCCTCGTTGCCAACAGTTCTTCAAACGTTGTGGCATGTGCGGTAAGCCAGGTTACCAACGACCAGATGAATAAACTCACAATAATAACACGACTTCTGCTAAACCGGTCTGCAAGATATCCTGCAAAGGGGCTTAACAGACCATAAACCCACAAAAAAACCGATGTAAGCAATCCAAACTGGGCATCGGTCATTGGAATTGCTTCGACTATAGATGTCCGCATGGTGGTAATCATAATCCTATCTAAGTAATTCAGACATCCAACCACGCAAAGTAGTCCAACTACCAGCCACGCAGCAAAAGGGAGGTTCTCATCCTTAACCGAAGTTACATTCGTTGATATGGCCATAAAGTAATGTAATAAGTGAAGATATTTCCAAATCTATCCTTTACCGTAATTAAAAAATGCTATTTTATTTTACAATAATGGTACTATTTTCATTTTAGTAATGAGTATGTAGTACAAAGTATTTAGTACATACTATTTAAACAAGCAATATCACAGGCAGACCCTATTTGCTTCCGCTACCAAATCTTTCTTCCTGAAGCTTTTTCTGATATGCTGCTTTTGCTTCAACATCCTCTTTTGCAGACTCTCCGAAATAGATAAAACCCATAGCCTTCCTTGTACGAAAATTACTACTATTTCCATCTGCCCTGTGGATGGTAAGGGAATGGTGAATTAACAGGTCTCCTGGTTTTGCGGGGAATGGAATTTCAACATCATCAGTTGTGGGATAATCAGTAATCCCTTGTGAAAATCCTGTGGTCTCCGTTTTCCCGTGCGGCCTCATTCCTTTAAGATGGGACCCTTTTATATATCTGACACATCCATTTTCCTCGTCTACATCTTCCAAAGCCATCCACATAGTTACGGCTTTTTGAGGTTTAAGCATGAAATAATACCCATCCTGGTGGGGCGGCGTTGGCTTACCGATTTTTGGCGGCTTATTAAAATACTCCAGGGTTTTACCAATCACTTTATCTTCCAGCAAAACCTCTGCAATTCTTTCAAACTCGCTATTAAAAAGAATATCCGCAAAAAAAGGATCATATTCCTGCAGATCCTGCAATTGCTTTAAGGTAGACGGATCATCCTTAACTTCATAAAAAACATGTTTTGGCGGCATTTCTGGCACTGATTCTCGAAGAAAATTTTCAAGTTTACTATTGATCTGGGTAATTTCCTCTTTGCTGAGAAAACCTGGAATGAAAATGTAGCCATCCCGATCAAAATTTTGCTTTAAAATTACAGGATCGATTGAATTCATTTGAAAAAATTTAAGTCATATCAAATCTAAAGGTTAACTGAAACAGATCTTACTACTATTAGCTACAATCATGATATTATTTTGCATAATATTAGAATCAGTCAAAGGTCGCAAAAGGATTTATCGATGGCAGAACAAAACATCGTCCGCGAACAATCATCAGTGAATTACAATCAAGAATATTACTGTAAAATTTTGTTTAACTTTATATAGAACAGTTACTCCAGAAACAAAAACGATGTTTATTCGCTGTCAATAGCACGAACAGTTTACTTTTACAACTTCAGTCGGATTTAGGATTCTCAGCCTGTCGCTCAGGCGTTGTCATCACCGTCCTGCTTACAACGCTCCGCCTTCCAGCCGGAGTAATAACAATCGTTTTCAGCGTTCTTTGCTTCCCTTTCTGTAAAGTTAAGGTTATCGGCCCCTTATATTCGTGATCTGCATCCCCCGGAGGTTTGCCATTCAATGTGTAATAAATCTTTGCTCCTGGCACCAACGGTATAAAGTCGAAGTTAAACCGCTCGCCAACCAAAACTGTATCTGTATACTCACTGGCAGTAGGTACCCTGTAGTTATAACCAAGTTTATCAAAGCGTTGAAGATGTATTGGTAATATGTTCTTAGAAAAATGAGCATAATTTTTATTTGCTGTAGCACTCCAACCTGTTTCTGCCAAGCCCAGCAGCCGGGGCAACATCATATATTGCAGTTTGGATACCGTGCCAATATGCTCCGTCCAGATGCAGCCTTCCACTCCTAATATATAATTCTCTTCTGCTTTAGTTAACCCTGAAGGAACCGGGTTATAGGTATATGATTTCCACAGAGGCGAATAGCCGCCATGATTAATCGGTTCCATATCCGAAGCGCTTTGTGCGTAATCAAAATACAGTCCGCTGTTGCCTGGGGCCATCACCAAAGGGATCTTTTGCTTTGCCTGTTCTCTCGCACTTTTTTCTCCAAAACGATTCATCACAGCCACGCTCTCGTTCAGCCCACCCTCTAAAATTTCGTCCCAACCTATTAATTTTTTGTTTTTCGAACGCACGATCTGGTTGACCCTGCCGATGAAGTAGCTTTGCAAAGCGTGCATATCTTTGATATTCATCTTCGCCATAAAAGCCTGTACACCAGTATCCTTTTCCCAGAAGCCCTTGAAACATTCGTCTCCTCCGATGTGAATGTATTCATAAGGAAAAAGATCGGCTACTTCGCCAATTACTTTATCCAGAAAGCTGTAAACCTTTTCATCCGTCGGATTTAGTGTATTGTCAACGTACATTTCAAAACCACCCCCGGGGAACCATTTGGCAAAACTGCTGCCCGGGTTTACTGTCGTTTCAGGATTTTTCGTGACCGACAGCTCAGGATAGGCCGCCACAGCAGCCATGCAGTGTCCTGGCACGTCTATTTCTGGCAATACCTCAATATGGCGGTCGGCAGCGTATTTTACCACTTCGCGGATTTCATCTTGCGTATAATACCCTCCGTCTGTTGCCTTTTCGCCAGGTTTGGGCGGATCGATCATTTGGTTAAAATCACCCAAGCGGGGTACTCTCCACGCTCCTACTTCCGTCAGTTTAGGATAGCTCTTAATTTCAATCCGCCACCCTTGATCATCTGTCAGGTGCCAGTGAAAACGGTTCAGTTTATATTGCGCCATCAAGTCAAGCAGGTCTTTGACCTGGGCTACGGTGAAGAAATGCCTCGATACATCCAGCATTAAACCCCGGTAGCCGAAACGCGGGGCATCTTTAATACTAATGCAAGGCAATGTGGCTGTTCCTGATCGTTCGTTAGGAAACAGCTGGATCAAACTTTGGATACCATAAAACAAACCTGCCCCTTTACCTCTCAAAATAATCTTTGAAGGGCTTATTCTCAATTCGTACTCCTCTGCTTTAAAACTTTCTGATCCTTGTTCTGTAATCTCCAGCAACGAGGAAGCGGGAACGTTTCGACTGGTTGCCACCGCATTCTTATACCCCCAATTTTCCAACAGAAAGTTCCGGAGAAAAGTTACCGCCTGCAACTGCCTGGTATCCACCCTAATCACGGTCGAAGCACTGAAGGTAAACGAGCCCGGATCCCGGCTCAAACTCAACGGAGCTGGCACTATTGGTACAGAAACAGGCGACTGTGAATAACTATTACTTTCAACTCCTATCAGGATAATAAGTAAAAGAAAACGGATTTTTGGATAGAATGACATGTTTTTATGTTATAGGGTATTAATTTTGATAAAGCTTGCATACAATCTTCTGCTTCATATTTAAAAAGCCCGTAACTACTTGAATATTACCACCACAGCGATTAAACCTGCAAGGGCGGCAACTACCTAATGGAAACACCGTTGTAATTGCAACAAATTAGTGGAACTTAATAAATTGGTGGCTTCAAAATCACTTTTTCAGGTCGAGTGTAATTATCTGAGCAAGAGAAAGAATCATGGAATTATCTTTGTCCGCATTACTCAGATCAACTTTTTTCCGGGTATCCTCTATCCATGCCAAAATCCGGCTTTGATTGCGGGCTTTTATTACCACACCAGTGCGTACATCAACCCATTGCTCCTTTTTAAACAATAGCTTTCCGCCCCTTTCATTAAAAAACTTAAAATGTGATCCGCCAACCCTGTTCATTATGGCATCGGGTAATAAATCTCCGGCCTTGATGTTTAAATCATTTAACCAGAGCTCGTCGGCAGACCGATATAACCGGCATTTAATGCCGTTCATCATTTCATCACGTACATAGGTTACTTCAAGCTCTAAATTCCTAACCGGTGAAACTGACGTTCCATCCAGTACCGGAATTCTTAGCCATTCCTGGCTGAGCCATTTATCACCTGGCCGTATACCCTCAACAGGAGTTAACGCAACGGCACTCGACATTTCAGGCGCCAGCCATGCAGCTGCCTTCCCGTTAACATCAATGTTGCTTACCTTTCCCTGTCGGCTGGAAACAAATCTAATACGCTGAACAGTATCAGAAACGAGCTTATTAAACCATTTAAATCCCGAAACAGCCGCTTCCATATTTAACGACTGATCGGCTGAGACTGCTTTGTTTGTTAAGACGAGTTTAGCAGTACCTTCCAAATAAGGCATATTTGTTCGTTCACGTGGTTTGAACATCTCATAACCTTCTTTAGGAATTTGTGATATCGAATTAGCATTTGGAATGGCCTGCAAGCCTGAGATTGTTACGTCATATTCCATGGATTTATCAACGGGATACTGAGGCATAACAGCGCCATTATCTGGCTTTAAATACATGAACAACTGTTTCAGTATGCGATCATTTTCTGCCCATGGCCGCGACATATTCCCCGTCCACGAGCCTGCATCGCCTACCAGGATCATCTTACCTTTCCCGTGTCGTACGAGGACCATTCCGGGCCCTTTGATATGGCGATCTGGATATCCTGCGTCTGATGCAACCTCCATTAATGTTTCCGGCTGTTCGGCACCAGGCAAAATCTGTATAGTACATCCCGCTCCATAGTGGAATACGGGTACGTCATAAAAATAAGGATGCGTAGCTCCGATTTCCACATCAGAATAATGTGTATCATCGTTATTCCAATCCAGGCCAAAGCTTCGCACTAATTTTCTGAGCTGTACACTTTCAAAATCTTCGGACGTCCGGTCAATTCCCCCGGCGTTGATCATAACCATTAAACTTCCACCACGATAAACAAAATCACGAACATTTTTTATTTCAGCATCCGTTATGACGGGTATTTGAGGAACAACTTTTGGGTTGTCGGGATTAATAATTAAAACCGCATCGTGTTGAGACAATACTTTCTTTGTAAATGACTCACGGCCAATCGTAATGTAAAAATCCTCACCCAAAGATGTAAACACGGGGTCAAACGTATTGGAATGAACGTAATCATTCCAGGCATACCTTCCTTCGCCCCCCAGCCAGCTGCCGGTAACCATAAAGTTTCCAACTTTGGTTGAAGGCTTGGAATGATGATAATAGTCAAAA
>DASWTL010000172.1:0-5459 GCA_036402155.1 Sphingobacteriaceae bacterium
GTTCACACTCCGCGATATTTTAGTGGCAGTTATGCTTCGGGGACTAATGGCAGCCAGCTTGAGTTTTTCGGCTAGTGAACTGACCAATACCTGCTGCCCCCGGTATTCAGCTTCTGCCTGTTGGAAAACTTTATCACTGCTAGCCTTGCTCTGGTTCAGGTCTTTTTGACGTTTATACTCATTTTCGAGATAGCCGATCCTGGCCCTGGCCGTCAGGTAGTCTTCCTGAAGCTGGATATATTGCTGGCCCTCCACAATTGCGATCACTTCACCTTTACTCACACGCATGCCGGGTAACAATCGGGTAGATTTTAAATAGCCTCCCAGCGGCACGCTGATGGATACCATGTTTTGGGGCGGCACATCAATTTTACCGTTCAGCTTTAACACAGATAAAATTTCCTTTTGCTCCATCTTACCGGTTGTAATATCTGCATTTTTCAGCTGGTCATTTGTTAGAGTTATGATATTGGAGGTGGCGGTAGTCTCTGTGATTTCTGCAGTTGTTTTTTTATCGCCGCAGGCAGATAACATCATGAGGGCTGCCGATAAGTATATGATAGATTTCATGATTGGATTTTTAATAGTTGAAAAAATAGTTAAGTTGGATAATAGCTTCATTGAGATTGCGGACCGACTCCAGATAATCATTTTTTACCATGACGGCCTGGTTAACCAGTTGAACCCATTCCAGGTAATTGATATTGCCTGCGGCTATTTGCTGGTTGGCGGTAAAGGTTATCAACGCGGCATTTTTCAGAGGTTTGCCTTCAAAATATTGCACAGTTTGCAGGTGTTTTCGATAATTGGAAATCGCGGAATGGTATGCAGTATTCATATTGCGGAGTTCCAGAGTATAATTGCTCTCGGCAATCTGTTTATTTAAAATTGAGCTTTTGATGCGGGCATTCTGAGCTCCTCTGAATATGGGAATTCCAATGTCCAGCTGAATTGAATTGAATCGATCGTTATCACTGTAAAGCCTGTTGTCAGGACCCTCTCCTTTGATACTGGCATTGTAATATCCAATAGACAGATCGGGTAACAATTTGCTTTTTTCTAACCGGAAACCAAACTCTGCAATTTCCTGTTGCTGCGCTATTAATTTAAGGGCTGGGTGTTCCTGTAGCTTCAAACTATCTGCGACAGATTCCAGGGTTAATTTATGACCGGTATGATGAGGTGCAAATACCTGGTTGGTGTTTAATAGCAATTGGAATTGCACCTGCAATACTGAAGCATCCTGGCTCAGTTGAGTCAGCTGCATCTGTACCTGACCCAGCAAAGTTTCGGCGCTCGTTTTTTCCAGGATATTGGTTTCACCTTTCGCTAACCGTAGTTCAGCCTTTTTATAAAACTCCCGGTACAGGCTATCCGTATGCTGCAATAACAATCTTTTCTGTTCCAGGTAAACCAGCGAGTAAAATACCTGGGTAACGTTTTTCTTTAACAGCGACTCATTTACAGCAATATTCAGCACGCTGCTTTTCCATTCTGCATTTAAAAGGGCCTTTTGCCGGCTGTACACAGAGGGGAAGCTAAACGATTGCGAAAGGCCAAACCGGGTATCTGTATAGCTGCTGTTGATCTGCCCAACCTCACCGGATAAAGTTCCCTGTGGGATATCAGCTGACGTGCCGATCAGCATTTGCTGATAGTTTGCCTTTAACTTTTCATGCTTCGCCTGCAAATTATTTTTAAACGCCGTATCAATGGCAGCATTAAGTGTGATTGGCGTTTGAGCGTTTGATATCTGACTGATACCTGTTAACAGCAAAATTGAAAGTAGTAGCGTTGTTTTTTTGCTGAGTTTTATTTTGAAGCCTTTCTCAAACATGATATAAAGCACCGGCAATACAAATAGGGTCAGGAAAGTTGCGATCAACAATCCGCCGATAACTACAGTAGCCAGAGGCCTTTGTACTTCGGCCCCTGCGCCATTGCTGAGAGCCATCGGAAGAAAGCCAAGCGAGGCAACCAGGGCGGTCATTAATACCGGCCTTAGTCTTACTTTGGTTCCCATGAGTACAATCCTTTTTAAGTCGGTCATACCTTCTTTTTTTAATGAGTTAAATTCTGATATCAATACTATTCCATTAAGCACGGCTACACCAAACAAAGCAATAAAACCTACGCCTGCGCTGATGCTAAACGGCATTCCTCTTAAGGCCAGAAATAATATACCTCCAATGGCTGATAGCGGAATTGCTGAGTAAATAAGCAATCCGTGTTTAATTGAATTGAAAGCGAAATACAGCAATAAAAAGATGAGCAGCAGGGAAACAGGAACTGCTATCATCAAACGGGTTTTTGCCGCGTTCAGATTTTCAAAGGCGCCGCCGTAGGTAACATAATATCCCGCCTGGAATTTCAGCCGGTTATCAACTTTAGCCTGTAATTCAGTAACTATGGTTTGCACGTCCCTGCCACGGACATTGAAACCTACTACAATCCGGCGTTTCGCATCCTCGCGTTGTATCTGATTCGGGCCATCTTTGATCGCTACGTCCGCAAGCTGGTATAAAGGAATTTGTGTGCCCTGCGGCGTTGGAATCAGTAAATTCTGTATATGTTGAAGGTCTTTTTTCTGATCATTATGGATTCTTACCACGACGTCAAAACGTTTTTCGCCTTCAAATAAGGTCCCTGTACTTTGGCCGGCCAGGGCAGTGTTTACCACCTTATTAATGTCATTGATGTTTATATTGTATTGTGCAATAGAACTGCGGTTGTAACTAATGATGATCTGCGGCATACCTGAAACAGGTTCTATATACAGGCTTTTTGCGCCGTCAATTGTGATGATAATTTTTCCCAGATCAGCGGCATAAGCTGCAAGCGAATCCAGATCTTCCCCGAATATTTTACAAACCACATCCTGTCGCGCTCCTGTCATAAGCTCATTAAAACGCATTTGTACCGGGTACTGGAAACCTGCTGTTATTCCCGGAATGGCTTGTAAAGCTATACCCATTTTTTCCGCCAGTTCGTTAAAGGTTTTAGCTGATGTCCATTCTTTTTTGGGTTTTAAGATCACCATCATATCGCTGGCTTCCATCGGCATCGGATCTGTAGGAACTTCGCCGCTGCCTATTTTAGTGACCACCTTTTCTACTTCAGGAAACTGTGTTTTTAATATATGTGCCGCTTTTTGGGTACTGTTAATGGTGGTAGTTAAACTGCTTCCGGTGAGTACCCGGGTGTCAACCGCAAAGTCGCCCTCTTCAAGTGCAGGGATAAATTCGCCGCCGAGGGTGGTCAAAATGTATGCGGAGAAGAAAAATAGTCCGATAGTGCCTAATAAGACTGTTTTTGGAAACGCAACCACCCTTTTAAGTGCTGCCTGGTACGCTCTTTCTACCTTCGCCATCAACCTGTCTGAGAGATTGGGTTGGTGTTTGATCTTCTTACTCAGGAAAACGGCGCTCATCATGGGTATGTAGGTCAGGGATAAAATAAACGCGCCCATTAAAGCGAATGCTACCGTTTGTGCCATTGGCTTGAACATTTTGCCTTCAATACCCTGTAGCGTGAAAATGGGAAGATAAACTACCAGGATGATGATCTGCCCGAAAACCGCACTGTTCATCATTTTACTTGAGGCCTTGTACACTTCCTCATCCATATCTTTCTGCCCCAGTATTCCAATTTTAGCGAAATGTTTACTGTGGCTTAACCGGTGCATTACAGCTTCTACAATAATTACGGCCCCATCTACAATTAGTCCAAAATCCAGCGCTCCCAGGCTCATCAGATTGCCACTTACCCCGAATACATTCATCATGATTACCGCAAACAGCATAGACAGTGGAATAACAGATGCTACCAGGATGCCGGCCCTGAAGTTGCCGAGGAATAACACCAGTACAAATACCACGATCAGAGCGCCTTCTAAAAGATTACGTTCTACTGTGCTAATAGCGTTATTTACCATTTTTGTACGGTCCAGAAATGGCTCAATCACCACACCCTCAGGCAAAGTTTTCTGGATTTGTGCAATTCGCTCTTTTACATTCTTTATAACCTCGCTGCTATTGGCTCCCTTCAGCATCATCACTACAGCGCCTGCTACTTCACCTTCGTCATTATAACACATGGCGCCATAGCGGGTGGCATACCCGGTTTTAACATCTGCTACGTCCTTTATAAAAAGCGGCACACCGCCGGTGGAGCTTTTTATGACTGTGTTATTAATATCTTCAATACTTCCGATCAATCCCTGGCTGCGTATATATAAAACAGTCGGCCCTTTTTCTATATAAGCCCCGCCAGTATTCTGGTTGTTATTTTCCAACGCTTTGAAAACATCAGTGATATTGATGTTATGAGAAAGGAGCTTATTAGGGTCAACCTCTACGGAGTATTGTTTCAGTTTACCGCCAAAACTGCTTACCTCGGCAATACCTTTTACCCCGAGGAGTTGTCGGCGAACGATCCAATCCTGAATGGTTCGTAGATCGGTTTCATTATATTTATTGGAATAACCCGGTTTGGGTCGCACTACGTATTGATATATTTCGCCCAAACCGGTACTTACCGGGCCAAGTTCAGGTGTTCCAATTCCTTCCGGGATTTCAGTTTGCACCTTCTGCAAGCGTTCGGCGACCTGCTGCCTGGCCCAGTAGATATCGGTAGCATCGTCAAATACAATAGTAACCAGCGAGAGCCCGAATCTCGAAAAACTCCTGATCTCTTTAAGACCTGAAATATTACTGTTTGCCTGTTCTATGGGGTAAGTAACCAGGCGTTCGATATCTGTAGCTCCGAAAGAGGGGGCTGTAGTGATTACCTGAACCTGGTTGTCGGTAATATCGGGTACGGCGTCAATAGGTAGTTTTGTGAATTGGTAGCTGCCATAGCTGATAAGGGCAAGGATGAAAAGCCCTACAATCAGCTTATTTCTTATTGAAAAAGCGATGATATGATTTAACATACAGTAAGTATTTGATAATTATAAAATTAGAAAGTGCCACATAGCCTGAAAAGCAATGTAAAGCACGGTCATCCATAGATGATCCTAATTAACAAATCTCGGTGGCTGCCAAATACCCGGGAGGAAATCAGTACGTATAGATGATTCATCTGATATGCACCGCTTTGATAAGAAAATTTGTCTGAAACCAACATGGAGTGATGCAGTAAAATCCGGAATAAAGTCCGGTACAACCGGAGCCGTGAAATGGTCTGACATCTTGAACGGCAGCTGCATATCCCTTTCGTGGTCGAAATCTTTTGAGCTATCCTTAACATAATGCAAGGTTAAATAGTTAAGGAAAGAAATGTTTGGGTTTAGTATTTTATGTTCTTCATAATGATCAAAAAGAACAGGAAGCTTTATCAATTGGTAAACTTCATTTGTAAATAAATGAATCGTGATGAATAATATGGCTGCCAGTTTTTTCACATCATATTATATATAATCAGCATTCTACCTGATCCATATTTACCAAATTTCAAGA
>DASWTL010000173.1:0-8764 GCA_036402155.1 Sphingobacteriaceae bacterium
AAGGATATTTATAAATGCAATTTGCAAAAAAGGCATCCTCTGCCGCAATTTTAAAACTGTTGTCTCGGGAAACATTTAATTCGTTCAAAGCAAATGAATGGCTTCCGGTAGCTACTAATCCTGTGGTGTCCCAGTCTGCAATAATAGTAACATCTTTTTTGTCAAATACAAAAGGCAGCATTAATGGTTTTCCATCATCATCAATGACATTTTCGCTGCCGTTTTTTATCATGCAGTTAGCTGTAAAATGGGTAGTATGAGATGCCCCGGTAGCATATTTCCATCGTCCGGTGATAGAGAACCCATTATCAGTAACTGTGGCCGTACCTGAAGGTGCACCGCTTCCGCCAAGGCAAACTTTCGGATCAGCAAAGATTTCTTTACCGCGCCCGGGAGCCAGGAATCCGCCAAACCACCCTGCCCCGGCGCATAAGGTGACAGTCCAGCCCACGCTGCCATCTGCCCATGCCAATGATTCTTCCAATCGGATTACATCCGGCAATGACACTTCTAAACCTCCATAATCTTTTGGCACAAAAAGCTTGAACCATTGCTGATCATAGATAAGTTGCAAATGTGCAGGATGGAGGCAACCTAATTTTTCTGCCCCCATTGAGTTATTGCGTATAGCTTGTATCCATTCGGGTTTCAGATAATTTGACGGATGGGATAATTTGTTTTCCATAATTATTAAGCAGGTTGTAAAGCAGTAGCCTTATAAAGCTTTTTCCATTCAAAATAACCCCATATGGCAACGCAGAAAAGAAATAGAGTGAGCAATGCAAAAAGAGGCAGATTCTTATAGAACAATAGTGGAATTGCGAATGCATTGGAAACATTTAATAGTATCCAGTTTTCAATTTTTCGACGGGCCAAAAGCCACATGCCTGCCCACGCAGTTGATGTTACCCATGCATCCAGTAATGGAACATCAGAATCTGTTAATGTCCTTAATGCAAAGAATAGAATTACCCCACCACCAAATGCAATGGCACACGTTATCAACCATTCCCTTGAAGTGGCATAGCTGATTTTTACCGGCTGAAGGTTCTTTTTGGTAAGCCAGTAAACCCAACCATAAATACTCATTACTACATAGTACATATTCAGTAATGATTCTGCATATAGCTGTGCTTCAACTAACAGGATAATAGAAAGAACACTCGCAATAATACCTGTTGGATATAACCATACATTATTAACACGGGCCAGTAATACCTGGATAACGCCAAAGAAAACAGCTATCCATTGCAGAATAGCTGTTTCTTTAATCTGCTCAATAAGGAGGGAAGGCCAGTTTTGGAGGTCCATTATTAAAACTTGAGGTTTACTGCCAGCAGGAAATTTCGTGTAGCTTGAGGATAATATCCATTGCCACGGTATATAGTTCCGCCACTCAATCCGCTGTAAGTATATCCGTTATTCTCATACAGCGTATTAAAAATGTTATTTATAACGAAATTAATTCCCAGATCTTTAATTCGCGAAAATGAAGTATTGTAACGCAAGCTAAGGTCATTTACAAAAAAGGATGGTAATTGGCGACTTTCGTTGGAAGTATTGTCAAGATATTGTCTGCTTACATACTTGCTTAATAGTGCAATCTCCGTATTTTTTATCAATCCCAATCCCAATTCACTAGAAGCAATAACAGATGGGGAAAAACTGATATCCGTATTTTTATAATCGAATTTCTGAACTATGCTGTTATCCGCATCATCATATATGAATTCGGTATAGTTGTTAATTTTATTACGGCTAAGGGTGGCTGTTGCAGCCCAGCGCAGGTTCTGCAGAATCTGCCAGTTACCGTCAAATTCAATACCCATCCGGTAGCTGTCGGCAACATTTTTTCGGGTTTGAGCGCCAACATCATTTAATTCGCCGGTTACAACCAGCTGGTTTTTGTATAACATGGCATAACCATTAACTCCTGCCGAGAAATTTTTCATGCTGGTACGGTAACCGGCTTCGATGTCCTTGAGGTTTTCATGTTTTGGACGACTATCAGGAGTTGATTCGGTATAATCATTCCGGTTAGGCTCTTTATTTCCTATTGCTAATGAAGCATAAACATTGCTGTTATTACTGATATCATATGTTAAACCAACTTTTGGGTTAAAGAAATTCAGTTTTGCTTCTTGCTGGATATTGTTTTTGTTTCGATCAAAACCCAGAAATGAATAGTCGATGCGGCGATATTGAAGATCAGCAAATAAATTTAACTGGTTGATACGATAACTTCCTTTACCAAAGATGTTAAAGTCAGTTTTAAATGCATCATTGTCATTGTAACGATGACGGATGGATCCTTCCGAATTGTAATTGGCATACTGAGCCCAAACCACCTCATCAAAATGCTTACCATCATATTCGTTATAAGCTCCTCCTAAAGTTAAGTTGAAATCGGGTTGAGGGTTATAGTTCAGAGAATAGGTCAATCCGTAAAAATCATTGTCGAGCCATAACCGGCGAACAAGGTTTGATTCCGTAATAGTGGTGCCTCCAATTACAACGGGGCTGATATTATAATTTTCTAAACGCTGACCTTCCTTATACTCCTCATAATAGCCACGGCCATAGGTGTAATGAAGTGCAGCATTTGCAAAAATTTTATTTGAAAACGTGTGGGTGTAAAAAAACTGGTAATGATCCTGCTGGTAGTTATCGGTTTGATTGTCGTAAGTGAAATCATTGTGTGTCCGGTCGGTTTCAAGCAATTCTTCTGCCACCCCGTTCCATGCCTGATAGGTTTTTTCAGTGCCGGAAAATACATTGGCACGCAATAGATCCTTTTTACCATAAAAAGCGCCGCTTACAAAAAAAGATTTCAGATTGGATGATGCCCTGTCAATATATCCGTCAGATTTTATTCGTGATAAACGTCCGTCAACCGTGAATTTTCCATTGATCAGACCGGTACCAACGTTTACCACATTCTTCCAGGTTTCAAATGAACCATATGTGTTGTTAAATTCGGCATAAGCAGAATCGCGGCGGGTAGTTGTTTGTATATTTAAACTTCCTCCAAAAGCTCCGGCGCCGTTTGTAGAAGTTCCTACACCGCGTTGAATTTGAATATTATCTACCGAAGAAGCGAAATCTGGCAGGTTTATAAAAAAGCTTCCCTGACTTTCAGCATCATTCAGTGGAATTCCGTTTATGGTAACATTGATACGTGTGGCATCACTTCCGCGGATCCGTATGCCGGTATATCCTATACCGTTACCGGCATCAGAACTCACAACCACTGACGGGGTCTGGTTTAACAGGTAGGGAAGATCCTGGCCGACATTATTTTTTTCAATTTCCGCTCGTGTCATGTTTCGGAAAGTGGTGGCAGAGTTCTCTGAAGCCCTGGTAGCTCTAACGATCACTTCATCAGCAAGGAAATTGCTTTTTTCAAGCTCTAAGTTTACAGTTCTATCAGAAGTTATGGTTAATGTTTGCTCTTCTGTTCGGTAACCAACAAAAGATACACTTATCCGGTATTTTCCAGTCTTCAGATTTCTGAAGCTATAATTTCCTTCCTGATCGCTTTGCGAAGTCATACCGTTAACATTGACACTTGCACCCACTAATGGTTCCTGGTTTGTTTTTTCTGTGATTTTTCCGTTTAATGAGAATTGTGCTGCCGCAAAAAATGGCAATAGCATTGTCGCCAGGACAAATAATAGATTTTTTTTCACTTTATATTTAGTGTTTTTAGTTAAAAATCTGCATGTAAGGGTTCATGCAGTACAGTTTAACTTACCTTTTCCCTACGCCGGCATTATCCGGATCAGGTGTTCAGTTCAGTTTAGAGTTTGGAGGTTAAAGTTTGGAGTAAACTCACAACTTATAACTCACAACTCACAACTTCTCTGATGGGTATGATCTCAGCCTGTTTTTGTGTTCGTTAAAACAAGGCACCCCCTTATTGATAGTACAAAGTTAGATTATTATTTTGATTCGCAGAGAAAATTAAGTTTCAGGATAGATTGCTTCAGTTGAAATATTACCCATTATTTCTGGATCGCGCCTTAAATTTAGTTCGGTCGAGTTTCGGAGGGTGGTTAACAGGGAAGTTATACGCTATGCTGTTTAAATAGTGCGCAATTTTTAATCGCTCGTGTGGTGTAAGTCTTTTGTAATAAACAGCATGTGACGACGATGCCTCACGTGCTGTATGGGCTTTAAAAGCAGTTTTATCTAGACGGTATCCGGACATAATCAAAAATAACAAGTTTCTGTCGATTATCACACTCATATCCGTATCTAAGAGTAAAAAATAATACTTTTGCACTCTTATAAAAATAATACAATGCACAGAACACATACTTGCGGCGAATTAACACTTGCGGATCTCGGTAAAGAAGTAGTATTATCGGGTTGGGTACACAAATCACGTGATTTAGGCGGGATGACATTTATTGATGTACGCGACCGGTATGGTATCACGCAGTTAACTTTCAATTCGGATGATAATGACGCCTTACGTGCACGTGCCCGTGAAGTAGGCCGTGAATATGTGATTAAAGTTTCTGGTAATGTAATTGAGCGGTCTAATAAAAATCCTAAAATTCCAACCGGAGAAGTTGAGATTAAGGTTTCATCGCTTGAAATATTAAATCCTGCCAAGCTTCCTCCTTTTTTAATTGAGGATGAGACCGATGGCGGTGATGAGCTCAGGATGAAATACCGTTACCTGGATCTTCGTCGTAATCCGGTTCGGAATAACCTTGTGTTACGTCATAAAATGGCGCAGGAGGTTCGTAAATATCTTGATGAATTGAATTTCATTGAGGTGGAAACACCTGTGCTTATAAAATCCACTCCTGAGGGTGCCCGTGATTTTGTGGTGCCAAGCCGCATGAATCCGGGTGAATTTTATGCTTTGCCGCAATCGCCTCAAACATTTAAGCAGTTGCTTATGGTTTCAGGGTTTGATCGGTATTTCCAGATTGTAAAGTGCTTCCGTGATGAAGATCTTCGTGCAGACCGGCAGCCAGAATTTACACAGATAGACTGTGAAATGGCATTCATTGAGCAGGAAGATATTCTTAATGTTTTTGAAGGATTGATTCGTCAGCTTTTCAAAAATGTGAAAGGTGTTGACCTGGTTGAAGTGCCCAGAATGACTTATGCTGATGCCATGCGGCTTTATGGATCTGACAAACCTGATACCAGGTTTGGAATGCAGTTTATTGAGCTGAAAAACAATGCCGAAGCTCCTCTCCTTTGGAGAGGCGGGGGTGAGGCTGGATTTCCTGTGTTTGATAATGCAGAAATTGTTGTGGGAATTAATGCAAAAGGATGTGCCTCATATACCCGTAAGCAGATAGATGAATTAACAGATTTCGTTAAACGTCCGCAGATAGGTGCTACAGGTTTGGTTTACTTCAGACATAATGAGGACGGATCTTTAAAATCATCCGTTGACAAATTTTATAATGAAGACCAGTTAGGAAGATGGGCAGAAGCATTTAGCACAGAGCCTGGTGATCTGGTACTGCTTATGGCCGGGCCAATAGATAAAACCCGCAAGCAGCTTAATGAGTTAAGACTGGAGATGGGCAACCGACTTGGTTTGCGAGACAAGAATACATTCGCCCCACTTTGGGTTATGGATTTCCCGCTCCTGGAATGGGATGAAGAGACCTCTCGCTACCATGCCATGCACCATCCGTTTACATCTCCAAAGCCTGAAGATATTAACTTATTGGATACTAATCCTGGAGAAGTTCGTGCAAATGCATATGATATGGTAATTAACGGAACGGAGATAGGCGGGGGATCAATCCGTATCCATGATCGTGCGTTGCAGGCATTGATGTTCAAACATCTTGGATTCAGTACAGAAGAAGCACAGAAGCAATTTGGATTCCTGATGGATGCATTTGAATACGGCGCTCCTCCTCACGGCGGTATTGCGTTCGGATTTGACCGCCTGGTATCTATTTTTGCTGGTCTGGATTCGATTCGCGATGTAATTGCATTCCCTAAAAACAATTCGGGTCGTGATATCATGATCGATTCACCGTCGACTATTGCTGATGAACAGTTGAAGGAACTGAATATAGCCACTACGGTTTAAAATCAAGAGTGAATCGCTCAATATCCTCAGTCATTAATGGGAGGGACATATTAGAGCGTGTTATGGTGGTAATACAGCAATTGTGTTGATTCCTATGGGATTCGCAAAGGGCTTCTGAACTTTCAGACCCTAATATCAGGTATCCGGATATTTAAAATCCGGGTTATCTGTAATTTGACATGTGCTCCTCTTAACATATCGAACAGCAAAATTCCTTACATCTATTTAACAGGATTTTCACTACCTTTTCGGAATATTTTCTCTACTCAATGATCAATCGCCGTAAATTTCTCCTATCTACATCAATTGCAGGCGCTTCGGTACTTACCGGAAGCCATAGTTCCATTGCCGGTGTTGCTGAATCGAAAACCGGATCACCTATATTAAACAACCCAATTGTAATTTCTACCTGGGATTTTGGTATTGCCGCAAACGCTGCAGCATGGACCGTCCTTAAGAAAAATGGAAGAGCTTTGGATGCTGTTGAGCGAGGTGTACATGTTCCTGAAGCTGACCCGGAGAATCAAAGTGTAGGATTTGGAGGGCTACCGGATAGAGATGGTATCGTCACATTAGACGCCTGCATCATGGATGAATTTGGGAATTGTGGCAGTGTTGCTGCACTTCAGCATATTCTTCATCCTATTTCTGTGGCAAGGAGGGTGATGGAAAAAACACCTCACGTAATGCTTGTTGGTGATGGAGCCTTACAGTTTGCACTTGAGCAGGGATTCAAAAAAGAGAAACTTCTGACCGACAAATCTGAAAAAGCCTGGAAAATATGGCGAAAAACATCTGATTATAAGCCTCAGATCAATATCGAGAACAAATTATTCAGCCCCGATAAACTTCCCGGAAATAAGTATAATCATGACACGATAGGAATGCTGGCTTTGGACATGAAGGGCAACTTGTCCGGAGCCTGTACCACGAGCGGAATGGCCTATAAAATGCACGGACGTGTAGGAGACTCTCCTATAATCGGCGCCGGGCTGTATGTAGACAATGAGATTGGTGGTGCAACGTCAACCGGTGTGGGTGAAGAGGTGATCCGTAACGTGGGAAGTTTTTTGGTTGTTGAGTTAATGAGGCAGGGATATCCACCTGGTGAGGCTTGTAAGGAAGCCGTTATGCGGATTATTAAAAAGAAGCCGCAACGCGCAAAAGAAATTCAGGTTGGATTTCTGGCTTTAAATAAAGAAGGTAAATATGGTGCTTACGCCATCCAGAAAGGTTTTAGTTACGCTGTTTGTAATAAGGTCAATCAGGAATTACTGATCAAATCGGAAAGCTATTACTAAAAATAAGGGGAAGGAATAATTTACATGTCCTTAATTATTCAATTAATAAAATAAGACTTCTGGAAGCCCTGATGATGACCGCTGTTAAAACGGAAGGTCATCATCAGGGTTATCTTGTGTAAAGTCAACAGATTCTTCCTTTTTTGCATTCTGATTAGTTTCACCTGAATTCCCGTTATCAAAATCACTTTTACGGCCCAGCATGGTAAAGTTTTCAGCAACTATTTCAGTGGTATACTTTTTATGGCCCTCTTTATCTTCAAAAGAGCGGGTTCTTAGCTTACCCTCGATGTACACTAATTTACCTTTTTGGAGATATTTAGATGCGATATCTGCCAGCCCCCTCCACATAACAATATTGTGCCACTCAGTTTGTTCAATTTTTTTACCGTCTTTATTAAAGCTTTCTGATGTAGCCAAAGGAAAGCTGGCTACAGTTACTCCTCCATCAAGGTGACGTACTTCAGGATCCTTGCCTAAATGTCCAACCAAAATCACTTTGTTTATTCCTGACATGTATTTAAAGTAAATTAATTTTACTTCAATTTAGGGAAACATTTTAAGAATTCAAAGCAATTTAATTTACGGCCGATAATACCGAGTCTCTTTTTATTTCGTTACCCATATTTATGGTTAAGGAGGGATTATGAGCTTTTAGTTTTCCGGCTTCGGCAAGTGTAACCTTTGTTTGCCAGAAAAACACTTGTCGTAATTTTTTAAGCGGTGCAAGATGTTTCAACCCGGAATTAGTGATGGGTGTACCATACAAATTCAGATATTCCAGGTTTTTCAAGCTGGAAACACTCTTAAGCATCTCATCTTTCACATTCGTATTCTCTAATCGCAGGCGTGATAGATTGGGGAATTTATTTAATAACTGTAATGCCTCAGGATGGATCTTTTTATTACTCAGATTTAGCCAGGCTAATTGAGGAGAAATTTGTTGTAAGGTTTGGGCTTCTTTTAACCCAAAGGTCGCGAGGCTTGGCGCTAATGATGCCTGTAAATAGTTAACTTCCGACGCAATTGGTGCGGTGCGTACACCTATTCTTCGTAATTCCAATAATTTTGCCGGATCAGCAGGTTTAACCTTCTTCGCAAAAATACCTTCGGGTTTTTTCTCACCGGCAGCAATTTTGGTAAGTGCGGCATGAATAGAATCAGGTGTTTTCAGATCAGCAACTTTCTTATCGATTGTCGCGCCCTGATCAATCCACCATCCTATTACCCTGATCTGTTCTTTAGATAACTGAACCTTTCCCTTTGGCGGCATATGTCTGTCATCGAGTTCAGGTAGTAATAAATGAGAATACAATTTGCTTTTTAATGCTTTCCCCGGAGTGAGTACCTTCCCGTTTTCACCACCGGAAAGTATATTCTCCATATT
>DASWTL010000174.1:0-19122 GCA_036402155.1 Sphingobacteriaceae bacterium
AAGGTAATGTCAAATCCAAGACGATCGCGATAAAACATTAACGCGGCGGGAACATTCTTAACTATAAAGAATGGTGCGATGCCTGAAATTTTGGTTTTAGTTATCATTAAAATTAAGTCCTGAATGAAGTCTGTTTGTCAATACCGGCATTCAAAATACTTTTGCTCCAGAAAGTTATTCAAAGATAAATAAAGAACAAATGCTATTTGACTTTTCGATCGCGACTAATTATCCATAGTAATAATCACGTTGCCTATCTTCTGACCGGTCGCAACATACCTATAGGCTTCCGCGATGCTGTCTAATGGATATACTCTGTCAATTATCGGCTTGAACTTCCCTTTTTCGACTAGTTCTCTTGTAGAGTCAAGTGCCGCTTTAACGGTCTGGAAAGAGGGAAAAACAACTTTTTTCCCACCGATAAGTTTTGTCACGGGGATCATCAAAAAGTTAATGGCGCCGTTGGAAGATGTAAACCGGCCATTTTTTTTCAATAGGTTTTTGCATCTGAAAAAATTTGTCTTTCCTACAGCATCAAAAACAAAATCATATTGTTCATTATCATTTGTGAAATCATGCTTTGTATAATCAATTACTCTATCAGCCCCAAGGGATCGGATCAGCTCACTGTTTTCATCACGACATACGGCCGTCACATAAACACCATTACTTTTTAAAAATTGAACATAAGAAGTGCCTATTGCACCGGTGGCTCCATATACCATAGCTTTTTGACCAGGCTGCAATTCAAATCCGTAACCTCCGCCAGCATAAACCGCACCTTCCAAACAGGCTGCGGCCTGATCATAGGTTAAATTGGAAGGCATTGTTGTGATCATCGTTTTTGCCTTCGCTTCAGACAGAGTAAAATACTGGGCATGGGCTCCGCAACCAAGGGCCCCGCCGAACCCCATGATCTTATCACCCGCTTTAAAAGTCTGTACAGCCGGGCCTACGGCGGTTATTTCTCCTGCGAAGTCGGAACCAATAATAGATGCTTTTGGTTTGAACAATCCTGTAAAAAATCTCATGAAAAAGGGCTTGCCCGACAACACATGACAATCACTTCTATTGACCGTAGTTGCATGAACTCTTATCAATATTTCATTATCGCCTGGAGTTGGAATATCAAGCTCCTTTATCTGCAGATCTCCGGGAAGGCCATATTTTGTACGTACAGCAGCTTTCATTTATTTAATTCTTATAGGCCAGGCATATTAATCCGGGTTGCAGGGAGATTAAAGGAATAAAATGTGATAAACTATCTGGTGCAATAAATAAAAACAAATTGCAGTTACATATGGTTGATAGTTTCTGCCGTTGGCCCGGTCATAAAACGACAGGCTACCCAATATTAAATAGATGATCAGGTATTGAATATTCTGTGTAACCAATTCGCTCCAGCCTAACCAGATTGGTCCGATTCTCCCAATCGTTGGCCCCAAAAAAACCAGGACGCCTGCAATCATGTATCGCATGTGTTTCGCGCGTTGTCTTCTATAGTACACGGCAAGGGAATAAAATAAGATTAGTAATATACTGTCTGCCAGAGGGAAAAATAAAAACTTCGGATTATCAGAGTTCACAGTTCTGATCATCTGTGGAACGAATGATAAGATAAGTATAGGGAATACGATATAAGAGAGTTTACCTACTTTCCGGTGAAGAGCGAATTTTTTGTTTGCTATCAAAAAAGGCTGTGCAATCAGTATTCCCACCCATATTAATGCAATGACAGCATGAATATGAATAAATGAAGTAATATTCTCCTTAAAGTTAGGGAACTGAACAATGTAAGTTTTGTAAAATGCTGCGATTGTTAAAGGAATTAGCAAAAGAAAAAAGTATCCCAGGTGTTTATATGTTATGCCCATTGTCAGTTATTTTGGATTTGCTACTTCCTTAAAATCTTCTCCATTGTTTTTCCTTTTGCCAGTTCGTCCACCAGCTTATCCAGGTATCGGATCTTTTGCATAAGCTTATCTTCAATCTCCTCAACCCGATACCCGCAAATAACGCCTGTTATTTTCGAAACATTTGGATTGATTTGCGGCGCCTGGGTGAAAAAGGTTTCAAAGTCGGTCTTTTTGTTGAGGTGTTGTTGCAGTTCTTGCTGACTATATCCTGTCAGCCAGCGAATGATGGTATCTACTTCTTCTTTAGTACGACCTTTTTTCTCCGCTTTCTGAATGTAATGCGGATAAACGCCAGCAAATGACATTTTAAACACTCGTGCATTATCCATATAAAGAAGTTATTATCAACCAAAGATATTGCTTGTAGTCAGCCAAATTCCTTTCCACAAAACTATTTTCTCCTGTTAATCGCAAAAATCATCGCTGCAGAAATCAAACACATTACTAAAGCGGTAATGATAAGTGAATTGTCCTTTTGGGAAATTCCAATAAGGAAGTCGCCAACAAACATTACTAACAAGAAAATATATGCAATTGTAAGCATTGGTACTGATCTCTTGAATGTCGCAAACCCTAAAATAAATCCGAGGGCGAATTGTCGGGCTGCCCACATATAAACCAGGTACAAAACGCCTCTGGCGTTTAGGTCAACTGTTTCCAAAACCGACTGCGGCGAAAAGACAATTGCCAGGCTTACCATAATTTCAAGTAATGCCAGGAGGCCAGATACTATAAGTATCCATTTTGGTAATGATTTTTGAACTTCTGTCATATACCAGGTATTAATGAAGTTTTGATTTGGCCTGCAGTAAACAGTGATGCAATGGTCATTTGTTTCTGAACAATGCCGGGTAAATATACTCCTTCAGCAAAGCGTAAGTATTCTTTTCAATATTCCACAAATTATAATTCCCCGCTGTCATTACAACAACCAGGTCATTTGCTTTATCCAAAAAAATTCTTTGATCCCCATTTCCTATGCAGGCAACAATTGAAGTTAGCCTGTTGCTTATAGTATCCTGCCAAATCCAGAATTGATAGCCGTATGAACCTCCCGCTCGCCTGCCTTCCGGCCGTTGTACATGAGGTTGAAAAGACTCCCGTACCCATTTCTCCTGGAGAACCTGTTTGTCATTCCATTTTCCTTCATTACTATAAAGTAATCCAAAGTTCAGGAGATCCCTGGATCGTAGTCTCAACCCTGAAGCTGCCGCAGGAAGATCGGTGCCTGGGTATTTTACCCATTCAAAGCTCGTTACCCCGATTGGCCGAAAAAGATATTCACTTGCAAATGCATCAATTTTCTTTCCCGTGGTTTTTTCTATAATGGCGGCAAGCAACTGAGTCGTTCCACCATTATATTCCCAAATTTTTCCTGGCGCCAGATCCATTGGCTGGCTTAACACATATTCAATTGGGTTGGGGCTCCTGATCATCCTTATTTCACTGTTTTCAGGATTGTCGTACGGCACATCTTCATTCCATGTAATACCCGAACTCATCGTGAGCAGGTGTTCTACTGTTAGCAGTGATTTCAAACCGGTGTCCTGTCTTTTGTATTCAGGAAAGAAGTCAAAGACTCTTTGATCGACGTTTTTTATTTTTCCCTGTTGAATAGCAATGCCCACGCAAGCAGATACAACACTTTTGGAAATACTACGAATATCATGCAGGCTATCTTTGGCATGCATGGTTACGCCAAGGGATTTACCCCAGCGTTCGTCTTTTCCCGGCCAGTATTTTTCATACACAAGTTTACCGCGATGTGAAATTAAAACGCTGTGGATGTTGGGGTAGGTTCCGTTCCCAATCGCCAATTCGAGTGAATGAATGATAGAAGAATCTAATCCTTGCGCAACAGCAAGCTGGAGCTGCAAAGCCGCGAAAAACAGAAATATTGCTTTCATTTTAATGCTTTAAGAATTCTCTACCAGGGCGTCTGCGCTAAGTGAGCCGCATTCTATTCCCTTACAAATGTCAATTCGCGGCTGGGCTGAGCTTCCGTTGCGTATAATAACTCCCTTAAGATAAGTGAATCGTCATTGTTTTTCACTATTCTGTATTGAACTGAAAAATGTGTTTCTTTTTCTCCTATATCCAACTTAAGGCTATCATTTCGTTCGGACCATTTTCCCACCAATGTATCCCTAATGTGCCAGCCCGGAATGACATTTGGGAATAAAAATCCATTATTAATAATAGTAAAGCTATGGTCTTTGTTAAGGGTTAACCTGGCGTTCAAATATAACCTGACAAGTGAGTCTATTTCGTTCAGAATAGCATTAGTGTCAGCCGCACCAGATTGTTCTTGGGTTAGACGTTCCCGGAGCAAAATCGCTTTTACGGAATCAGGCTTATCGAAATTAATTTCCAAAGGTTGTTGCCATTGCATCACATTGTCAAATCTATTGCGTACAGGCCTCCACTCTCCTATGAGTTCATTTTGATTACATGAAATCAAAAGAGTGAATAGAGAAAATAAAAATGAACGCTGAAGAACTGAAACCAATACCATTAAGCGAAGGTTGGTTTGATTTGTTGCATGGTTGTATTTATCAGGTCAAACTTAAAGTATTTGTTCTTCCTGGTTATAATCAGATTTGAACTTTAATATCAGACCTTATTAAAGAAAGTTGCAACCGGAACGCCAATGACTCCGGCACTCTTAATAGCTTCCTGCCTTTCCGGGTCACTCATTAAAGTGTCATAAAGTTCAGCATTGGGAGCTTCAAAAATCATCGTAACATCATTGGGATTTTTAACCGAGGTATAGATACCAAGAAGTTTAGCTCCAGCTTTTTCCACATTGGGCTGATCTGCATCAAATACTTTTTTCCATTCAGAGAAGTCCTTGACTTCATGTTGGATGATTGCAGTTATCATGTTTTTAGTTTTTAAATTTCCCTACTTATGTGGCTTTTCGGGATAAGCGCTGTTTTCTTTAGGTGTTCACAGATCTTTTATTCTGGTTAACCAATAATACTAAATTTTTACTTAGTTCCCAAGAATTAGTGCTGGCTACCCTCACGCTATCGGGTGCCGGGAATACTGGAATTATCTAACTTAACGGCTTCTATCAAAAGTTTCTTAATTGCTTTTTCATCAATGTCTTCCGGCGAATTATATATCCTGTAAAATACTTGCTTATTAGTGCCATGTACAAGATAATGATCCGGGTCATTGAGTTTATTGCCGTGCCAAAATCCTAATAATACTCCGCTTTTGATTCCTCCCCTTGGGATTGTTGCGGGCCATATGATGCAAATTCCCCTGCGTCTATAGAAGAATGGAACATTGTATGAAATCTTTTCTTTGTGATCTGCAGGTAAGTTTTCTATGATAATTTGTCTTAGAACATCTACAATTATTCTTTCGTTTTCCGGAAGCACCTCAAATAACTCCAGGAGGGATTTTATTTTCATTGATGAGAAGGATTCATTATGAAGCGTCAGGTGGTTATACTGCTCAGGATCCTATTGTGCCTGTCTTAACTTTTCCAGCGCGTGTGTAATTAGCAATAATCACACCCTTTGGCGTAGCCAAACATTCAAGTAAGGTAAATGTAGCCGGAATCACGCCATTGTCAAACAGCTTTTTTCCTTCACCAAGAGTCAAGGGATAAATTTTGAGCCAAAGTTCATCTACTAAATCATTTTTGAGTAACATCTGAATAAGTTTACCGCTACCCCAAACCTGGATGTCGGAGCCCTCTGATTTTTTTAGCTTCTCTATGTCTGACAGATTTTCAAGGAATACTGTGTTTTTCCAATCTGACTTTTTCATAGTTCTGGACATGACATGTTTTTCCCCTTCATTAATACCAGGCCAGGCGTCAGCATGTACCGGCCAGTAGGACGCAAAAATCTCAAATGTTTTCCTGCCCAAAAGATAATCTGCAGGTTGCATCTGTTTTTGTACAATTTTACGGCCTACCTCATCACCATATGGAGCGGCCCATCCGCCATATCTGAAATCGCCCGAGGTATCTTCATCCGGTCCACCGGGAGCTTGCATAACCCCATCCAGAGTAATCATCGTTGTGACAATTATTTTTCTCATTTCCTGTTTTACTTATTTGATTTCGCTGTTTGTCTTTTAGTATTCTGTTGGCGAGGTGTCGGTAAACTTTTACACTTACTTTGTCGTCAGTTTTAATAGCAGCTCATCTAACTGTTGTAAACCCAATGTAAACCCTTCTTTAAAGTTCATTTCTATGGTTTTTTCAAGGTCAGAAAGTGCATCGAAAGTGAGCAGCATGTCAACCTCTGTTGTGCTCCCTTTAGCGTAAAAGTTGTTCTCCCATATATTTTGAGGGAACGCGGTGTTCATATTGCCGTTTTCGTCACAAAAGCCATCTTTTGCTGCAAAAGACTTTTCTTTCACGATAGAAATATAATTGACCTTGCTCCAATGTTTTTCACCGTTGGGACCAACCATTGCGTAAAGCCATGATCCACCTTCACGAAAATCCATTGTTTTGGTTTCAGCTCTCCAGGGTTTGGGCCCCCACCACTGGTCGAGTAATTCGGCCGTTGTCCATGCTTTCCAGACTAATTCGAGATTGGCGTCAAATTCACGTTTTACGTGAATGGTATTGTTCTCCTTGTTTACAGAGAAATCAATTAAAAGGTTATTTTTCACTTCTTCGGCTTTTTTATTGTTGATAATAAACTGTCAAGTTGGTTGAAACGGGTTTCCCAAATTTTTCGAAACTGTTCAAGCCATTTGTCTATTTCCCTCATTTTGCCTATTTCGAGTTGGTAATAAATTTCCCTGCCTTTAAATTCTTGTTTTACCATTTCACACTCTGTCAAAATGCGAAGGTGTTTTGAAACGGCTTGCCTGGTAGTGTCGAAATGCTCAGCAATAGCATTTGGAGTCATTGCCTGCAATGCAATCAGGCTTATGATCGCCCTCCTAGTGGGATCCGCTATTGCCTGAAATATATCTCTTCTCATGTTTTGTGAACGTTTGTTTGCGAAACCGATCGGTTGCAAATATACGCGCAACTGTTCGGTTTCTCAAATTTTTTTTCAAGTTTCTTTAAAAATTAGATGTAAAAGGTTGAGCAGCGCTTCTTTATATCAAAAGAGGAGCAGTAAAAGTGCTGTAATGCCTGTTTTACCACACCAGTAAAATTTATTGTAGCCTTTAATTTGCAGCTTGAGCACAATGATTGTTCCGGGCAGTGGATTATTTATATTTTGTTCTGTAATGTTTAATGGATCCATCTATCAACTTCCTGAGAATCCCGATATTTATGTCTTTGACATTTTTAATATAAACGCAAGCCTTAGCAGCCTTATGTTTCCCTAACTGTGAGAGAAGATCTTCCTTTCCATCAAAATTCGCGATGTAAAGCGCAAATTCAGTTTTCCTTGGAGAAAAGCCAACAAGTGGTGCATCGCCTTCGTGCCCACTTTCATATTTATAATGATAACTTCCAAAGCCAATAATGCCTGATCCCCACATTACCGGATCGAAACCAGATTGTTCCTTCATGATTTCAATAATAGCAAGGCAATCAGCTTGCCTTTGTTTGTCCGCAATAGATTTCACAAAGCCTGAAACGCTTTCTGCTGTCTCAGTAGTTTTTAGTTTTGCTTTAGCCATAAATATCTTTTTGCCCTCGCATACAATATATACAGCAACCGTAGATGAGATAAATTTCCAAAGTGAAGCTAAGAACTAATACTCAAATTCGTCAACTATTTCTCCATCTGTTGCATGTCTGTCTTATATACATCCGGGTTAAAAAGTTCCATATATAATTCTGGCTTTGGTAATTTGGTAAAACCAAATTTTTCATAAAGCCAATCCGCTGTCGAAGTCAGCAAAATCCAGCGCCTTAATCCCTGTAAGTTTGGATGACCCATAATAGCTTCCATTAGCTTTTTTGACAGCCCTTGTCCTCGGTATTCATCCAAAACATAGACGTCACCTAAATATGCAATGGTCGAAAAGTCAGATATAACTCTTGCAAAGCCAATTTGCTTATTCTTATGAAATAGTCCAAAGTTCAGTGAATTGTCGATAGAAGTCTTTACTCTATCAAAAGGAATGTTATCACTCCACCCTGAATGCTTCGATAAAAAATCGTGAATAGCGGTAATATCCAATTTCGTTTTGTCAGTTGTAATAAGAAAATCTCCAAAAGAGTGTTCAATTGTTTTCATTTGATCTCAATTTTTATGGTTCAATGCCTTCCTTATGAAGCACAGTCCGAAACTGTGCATTTACGAAAATTTAAATTTGGAAACTCCTTCGATTTAGTGTAGCTTTCTATCACACTTATCCCCCTTACAAATCTTACCGTTTTTTTTTGAAGACTTCTACCTGAGCTGACCTCTGTTGCGAAATTTATTTTTCTTAATCTCAAAATTTCAAGACTATGTTAGTTATTGCACATCACAACATCAGCGACCCTGAAGGTTTCTGGGCCGGAGCAAAAGAAGTAACAAAAAATCTCCCTGCTAACTTAAAGGTACACGGCATTTATCCTGCTATGGATGCCAAAACGGGCACCTGTCTCTGGGAGGCCGACAATGTACAGGAAGTTCAAGAGTTCCTTGACAAGAATGCCGGACAGTTTGCAAAGAACTTTTGCTATGAAGTAAATGTAGAGCAGTCGATAGGCCTGCCTAAAATTCAACTGGCAGAACCGCAACTTAGTTAAACGAAAATTATTAATTTGGAAACAGGCATCCTATTATATGCCTGTTTTTTTTTGTTTTCAAAGTCTCCACCGGACTCGTTATCGCTACAGACTGTTGGGATTACGGGCTTTCAATCAACCGCCATTTTTTGATACGTATTGTATAGAATTTTCAATTCTTCCTTTTTGCCTCAGGTGATGCCTCAAATGCAATTCAGCAAATTGAATCCACTCCCTGGCATTGAAGTACCCAAGTCCGGGGTGCCTGGTTTTGCCTGAAGATCTATTTTCTACAATTTTATTCCACTGATAATTCAATTGAGATTTCATGTTAAGCATTTGTTCAAGCAGAAGTGATTTATTAGCAGGTTGCGGCACATTCTGAGCTGATGGAGAATGATTTTTAATCTTTTCATCAGGGAATCCATTATTGGCGAATATGTTTACGGCATCTTCAGTCATCTGCTCTGAGCAATTTTCGTTGTGGGCCAGGCAAATTTCAATCTGCTCGATATAATAGCTTGTTTCACTAATAAGGTGCAGGTAAACCTGTCCGAGTGACCAATTTTCGGTATCAGGTTTTGCGATCAGGGTGTCGAAATCATAATCTTGCAGTGCAGCAATCCAAATATTAATTGTCTCGTTGAGCTTAACAATTTGCATTCGAGGTTCGTTTAATATTCAATTTATTGTTCTAAATTATTCAGATTGCAATTTTTGGCTAATAAAGTCAGGCATTGTATTAGAAACTATTGCTAAGTTCAGGATGTTGAATACGAATTGTGGGGCAATAACGCAGTTTAGCGGCTCTTTGTTTTTTTGTTTAACGGTTCATAGTAAAGCGATACCGCACCACCCCTAAAGCTTTTGGTCTTTATAAGTTTAAAGATCGTCCTGTCACTTACATTTTCAAATAACGGTAACCCACCTCCAGCAACAACCGGATGAATACATAGTTGTAACTCATCAATCAAATCAAGATTCATTAGCTGAATAATTAAACTACGGCTACCAACTAAAATATCTTTACCCGGTTGTTGTTTGAGTTCCAAAACTTCTTCTTCAATGACTCCGGTCGCAAGCGACGCGCTTTCCCAATCTAAATTTGTTAGTGTATGGGAAAAAACGATTTTATGGATTCTGTCTATGGATATTGCAAAGTCATCCATGGATTTTTCGCCAGAAGGGTTTCTTATCAGATTTTGCCAGAATTGCATAAGCTGATAAGTTATCCTTCCATACAAAACCACGTCAGCGTTATCTAACATGTCAGCGTAATGCTTATGTATTTCTTCATCAGGTATCCCTGATGTATGATCGCAAAACCCGTCGATTGTCATATTGATCGCAGCAATTATTCTTCGCACATTGTTGAATTTTTATTGTCAATTTTTTTACTTGCGGTATATCGTTACAATGACTGCTAATTTTAAGCATTATCTCTCAACCCCATCTCGTATTGCCGCTTCAAGAATCTCAATGTTTATATCACTTAGTGTTTTGAATTTAATGCAGTACCCGGTCACGCTCGCCTTGCCTATTTTTTTCCCATACGTCCGGGCCAGGTATTTTTTATCTGTAATACCAAGAATATAAACAGAGATCCCGGTTGTATTTGCACTCATCCCTATCTGATAAAACTCCCTGGTCTTCCCATCTGCATATTTTATATTGTGAAGTCCATATCCAACATTAGGATTAGAAACAGTTTTATTCTCACTGTTTTTACCATCCAGAAACCATAGCTTACAAGCTGGCATTACATTCAGGATAACACTGTGCAACGCTCGCATGTCGCTGCGTTTTGGTTCAGGTTGGCTAGTAATATATTCGTTGATTTGTTCCTGTACGTTCATACAAAATTACCTGGTGCGTCGCATTATGGTTTTTCCCCAACAGCTACCACCATTTCACAAGGTCCTGCAAAACCAGTTTCTGATTCAAATTTTTGAAGTTCTTTTTCAATTTCCTCCCAAACCGATTCCTTTTCCGGGTCAGATAAGCTGCTCATCATCTGATGCAAGGCCCCAAAAGATTCCTTTTCAAATCGTACACATTCTTTTGCTGTGGGAAGTAGTAAAGGTGATTCAACAAGCTCTGATTTTACATTCCTGAAGCCTGCTTGCAGAAACGCCTTTTCAATAACACCTTCTGCGCCTAAGCTGAACGGCCCAGGCTGACCTGGCAAAGGAGGTGGCAATTTTGCCCTATTGCGGATTATTGAAACGGGAACTGAAAAAAATTTGTTTTTTTCAGGAGTTGAATAAACTATAGCAGCTACTTTCCCACCTCTTTTCAGCACACGCAGCATTTCCTTCAGCGCTTTTTGCTGGTCAGGAAAATAGATAAGTCCGACCCTTGAAATAACAACATCAAATGATTCCGCTTCAAGTGTCAGGTTCTCACCATCCATTACTTTTGTCTCTATATTATTTACCCCAGCCTGTTTTGCCATTTGGTTGGCAAATAGGAGGATATTAGAGGAAATGTCGGTAGCCAAAACATAACCCGAAGGTCCTACTTTTTTTGCCGCCGTGATCGACTGCTCTCCAGCCCCGGCCGCAACATCAAGCACACGATGTCCACTGGTGACTTCTGCCATCTCCAACATTTTGTCTGTTGCTTTACCAAGCCATTTATTCAGCGTCGAGCTCCACCTATACCATGCTTCTGCAGCTGACTGCCATTGGTCGTGAGTTGTGTTTTTGTATTTGATAGGATCAAATTGAGGGCTGACTGGTTCCATAACTCTTAAAGTGTAAATTAAATGAAGGATCTTAATTTCCTAAAACACGAAATGTTGCGATTGGTGGAAGAATTGAAAAAGTCCACCTGCCAAAAAGTTCATTATTGTTCAAATATTACAAATTTATTCCGGTTCGACAGAATTTCTAATACAAAACTATCATCGTAATACTTCGCTTATCTGAACCACTGGCTGTATATCTGTGTAATTTAGAACGTCGCCTCTTATTTTTTCCGCATAAGGTCTGAATGAATTTTGAAACGCCGACAGCCTGTCAAAGTATAAATATCCTATTGCTAAATATGGAATTGGATCAGTTGGATTTCTGCCTGCTATGCCCTTGTCAATTTCGTACAGCTTCAATGAGTCGCCCAATAAACTTGCAATCATCGGCATGTGTTTATTGGAATAATAGTCCATATCAAATCTTTTACCGCCCCCGTTTGGATATAATATCGTCACCTTGATCATACCCTTTTTAATTTGGGTATTTTCTGGTGGTGCTGTCTGATGAAAACCGGAGAGAATTCCAACAAGCATCAGGAGTGCGGCAATTGAGACGATTTTAGTATTCACTGTAAATGGGTTTAATTTTTTCTAAATATAATATTAAGCTATGCTTATTTAATCTTCCTGAATTCAACATTCCTGGCCCGGGGTACAGAAATCTTAAAGTTGATGACCTTCATATTTTTTCTTTCGAAGTAAACAGTACCATCCCGGAAATCAAAGCCATCTTTATAAGTTGCCGTCAGCGGAAACGCCGACTTTGGTTTTAGAATTAAAACTAATTTCCCATTTTTCGCCTGCACATGGTATTTTACTCCCACCTCTTCTGAATAATATTCACCAACGTATTCCTGCATTGTTCTTTCATCGAGTTTTGCAGAATCAACTTTTTTGAAGTAAACACTGTCTTTCGCAGGATCAATGATTAAAAGTCCATTTGAACTTAGCTCAGCCCTGTTATTACCCTCCGTAGTAAGAAAGACATTTTCACCCACAGGGTTCCATTTGCCACCCTGCGTACCATGCAATCTGTCATTATGCATGTACAGTTTTATTCCACCACCTGTTTTGGTATTCCGGTACCAGCCCGTATAACTAATTAATTTTTCTTTTGGGACAACATAAGGTGGAGGAACTTCCGGCTTAGGCTCCTGCACTTTTACAGGAATAAACATATCAGCTACGGCTGCTGCAGCATTAAGAGTATCGCTCGCGAATTCTGATGTGTTGCTTAACCAAACAAATGATAAACCTAACTCAGGATATGCTTCGAAATAAGAACGGTAGCCGGCGGTTTCACCTGAGTGTGCTACATATTTCCACCCCCGGTAATTGCCAACATATAACCCTGCGCCATAATTGTGCATCACGCCATTATTAAATGCGCTGGTGCTTAATTGCTTCTCCAGTAATGATGGTGTCCCGAATTTTCCATTCAAAAAATAATTACACCATATCAACAGGTCCTCAGCAGTGGTTAATAACCCTGCATTTCCATATACAAATTCATTAGGCATATATGTTTGATATGTGCCGCCGGATTTGGAATAAGCAATAGCCCGGTTAGGAACAATTCTCTTGTAGTCGTCCCGCCACTGGGTATGCTTCATGCCGGCCGGTTCAAAAATATACTTGCGTGTATATTCTGCCAGGCTTATACCACTTACCCGTTGTACAATTATCGTTAGCAGCTGATAATTGGAATTACTATATATATACTCCTCTCCGGGTACGTGGTTCAATGTCTTCTGATTGCAAATGATATACAGTGCGTCATCGTTATTGTATGCCTTGGTCCACCTGGGCCAGCCGGCAATATCTGCGATGAAACCCCAATCCTTTAATCCGCTCTTATGCTGTATCAATTGACGAAGCGTAATCTTATGGCCATAATCAGGCAACTCAGGCACATATTTCTTCACATCATCATCCAATGATAATTTTCCTTGTTGTTCCAATAATAGAATAGCAGCTGCTGTAAACTGTTTTGATACCGAACCAGCTTCCGATATGGATTCGGTGGTAAGTGATACATTATGTTCCAGGTCAGCCATTCCCCATGCTTTGGAAAAGATGACTTTTCCGTTTCTGCCGATAGCAAACTGTGCGCCGGGGTTAGCTGGTTTGTATCTGGCAAACATCTTCTCTATCTGCAAAACAGTATCCTGCCAGCTTTGGGCTTTCCCAAATAGGCAAGAACTAAAAAGAAAGATGATCAGATAAATGCTTTTCATATCTAAACCAATGGTAATTGCACAAAATAATTTTGCCTGATTGCCTGCGTTAGCACCAGTTTCTCTTGTCGGCCTGTTGTAACTCTTCAAATGTCTTAAAGCACTCTCTTCCATTATCAGTTACACCGTATCGCCCGAGCTTCAACTGTTGACCTGCATCTTTATTGTCAACAAGCAAGATCTCATTTGTAAACTCTGTATTTACTTCGCTATGATTTACTTCTATTGATGAAATAAGAAGAAAGCCATTTTCTGTGGTAAACTCTATTTCTTGCGGATAGTAACCAATTGCCCCTTCAAAGGGTACTTTCATCCAATATATGTCAACGCTTTTAATCATTTGCCCAATCAGGATTGATGGATAGTTTGTTGGTCTTTTACCTATTTCAATATACTCAAATTCGCTTGTCCAACCTTTTGATATTGCCAATCCGTACCCCGCTTCCGTAAACCTGTTACCGATTGAGTAGAATTGGTCGTTTATTTTAAGATCTAAGCCGTTCAATAAACTTTTTCCGTATTCATTCGGTTGCTCAGTAAAGTTCTTAGCATTGTAGTCAAGGTAAAAAGTTATCTCATTCACTTGCTTACCCACAAAGCTGTCTGCAATGTCAAATATTGAGGAATATAATTGTATGTCGCTGTCAGTCCAGGGCGTCATTCTAAAATTGGTGTACCGTCCAATTTAACACTTCAGCTACTTTTTCACAAATTCATTGTTGGCGATGGCGTTTTTAATAAATTTCACTTTCTGCATCCTGATATTTCGTGTTACCTCAACCCGGAACGATCTCTGAGTGGCGTAATTATTCAGCCTGGATGTAAGGCTTGAATTTCGGAATCCACCGGGGAACGTTTTTCTTGTAAACATCATACTCATTTCCAAATCTTTTGTATAAATCAGGTTCTTCCTTTAAAATAAAATATATCGTGTTTATTACAAAAAAGACACCGGCTATAATTAGTATATTTAACGAATTTAGGAGCATGGTTTCGCCAAGCAAAATAAAAAACACTCCGGATATCATCGGGTTTCTGCAATATTTATATGGGCCCATGATAATCAGTTTTTGTGTTGGTGTCCAGGGGGCGAGAGTTCCCTTTCCAAATGCCCAAAATAGATACACTGTCCAAATAAATAAGGCTATCCCGGAAACAAGAAAAATGATACCGAACGCCTTTAAAATGACACTATCAGGAAAAAGAGTTTGTTCTTTTTTATAGCTTAGGTAAGGAATAATAACTGTAACTGTCAACGGCAGTATAATTATGTCACGTATATGTTTTAGTATGGAAGGCCGTTGCATAAAGGTTTATATCAGGCACAATGTTGAAGCATTCCCTTTTTACAAATTAAATTTGTTTTGTGAAACTTCAAAAGCGATCACAAATTCTATAATCTTAAATCTGGTTTATGTCAACCCGTAAACAGTTTATTGAGCAAGGTGGCTTTGGCCTTTTTTCCCTTTTATTAATGCGTGACACATTTCATCCGGATTTCTCTGATACTGAAGGCATAGTTGTAAATGAAGAAGAAGGTGAGATACTTCAATGGCCAGATCGTGTAACAGGAGACGGAACGGTTCGGATCACGATTAAAATATCTAAGCTCAACAATACTGACACTATCAGTTTTTTATCTGAGTCGTTTTTACCTGGCGATGGCATAAAAGTCCACAAACACAGTAACGAGGCAGAACTAATCTTTATTCATAAGGGAACCGGAATACTTACACTCGGCGAGAAAGAACATAAGGTGCAGCAGGGATCTGTAGCGCTGGTTCCCAAAGGTATCTGGCATGGATTGAAAAATACCGGAACCGAAAATATTGACATGCGGTTCGCTTACATGCCTGCTGGCTTTGAAGGCTACTTCAGAGAATTGGGCACTCCCCTTGGAAAGCCTTTTGTGAGGAGAAGTGTGGAAGAAAAAAGAATAATCGGAAGAAAGTGGGGAATAATTCGCAAGGAAGATGTCATGCCAAACGAAAAATAGTTGATCCGTGCGAACCTGTGCGTTAAAAGCGAACCACATCTAAAACTCTTTCACCACTTGAAAGCTTCCCGCTTTTTCGCCTTCTTTCACAATCCATCCGGAAGACAAATATAATTTCCAACCGTCTCCCGAATAGGTTCTTTCATCGAGTTTAATTGGTGCTGCAACACGACGGGAACGGCCATCGCTCGATACGAGGACACCCTTCTCTGCTTCCAGCTTTCCCCAGAGTCCTGAGGCACGAAAAGGGCCGAAATATATCGTTCCTATTCCCTGAAGCGAAACGGCCCCCCGGGTATCATAACTGTGGCTACCTCCAGGAAACAAAAGTGTAGGACCATCAACAAAAGTTTTACGCAATCCATCAAGACGAGCCTGCCGATCCTGCTCTCTCTTCTCTTCGGACGATAGAATTTCTGCGCCTTCGTACCGGGTAGCAGCTTTGGCGGCTCCAGGGCTTGGATGAATATTCAGAGATTGCATCACGAGTTCTGCAACATCATCGGTATTTTTTATTCGCTTTCTCCAATCAGGAGAACTTGCATCAAGTAAAAGTCCATAGGCAGGGCCTGAAATATAAGCAAATGTGCGAACGAAACTGGCATCCTTAGCACCCTTTTCAGCATTGACAAGCAGATCAAGAGCACCAGCAATAGCATCACTCTCAGAATCCGCTACAAGTACAGTGGCAGTATAGGCAGCAAGTCCTTCGGTAATCTCCTGTCCTCGTTCGTCTTCAACACTGGCTGGAAAAAGAAGTCGCCGTGCCTTTCGAAAAGCGAGGGCATCGCAAATAGCTTGTTTACGCTGCCTGCCAGATTTCCGAAGCGCCTTCTCAAGTGCTTTCCACTCAAGTCTCAACCAATATCGGCCTTCTTTTGAATCAAGATGTTCAGGTGTACCTGCAGCTGCACTCAATTTGAGCTGAGGTTGCACACAATGAAATACTTCGTGAATTAAAAGCTCCTTTCGATCACGGGTAGACCTCGTTACCACATCGTTCCAGATGTACGATGCCCATGTCTCTCCACCCCATTGTATCGGGGCATTCACATGACCAAGAAGTTGTGGCCTGGTTTCACCAGGTTCAGTCTTGCTGGCGGCAATCGTCTTTGTTTGCCTGTCAAAGATTACCATTGGTCCGCAGATTGGAATTCCCCACAGACGACCATTATCCCGCTCGCAAAGAGCCTGAGCCTCTTTGAAATATTCCATTGCACGTTGTTGATCAACCTGTGCATTTGCAAATGTTACTATACAAATGAGAAACAGTTGGAATAACATTTTGTGATAATGCATATTTGGATTGCTTCAATGTCCAGTCCTGTCTGCTCTTACCAACACTCTCCTCTTTACTTTATTGTTGCCGATTATCAATGTGTCTCCTCGGAGAGTAAAGGGCCTGGGTTGGTCAGTGTCAGTATACCAAAGTACCGTACCTCCTTTTACATGGTGAGTTACAATGGATTTTTGCCAGTCAATTGAATAGGTGCCAAAGTATCCAAATGAATAATTCTCTGTCAAATTATAATAACTTATTGGAAACTTTTTTGCTGAGTCTTCTGAAAGTTTTAATTGATTTTCCTTCGATATGTTCAAATTGACAATGTTAGTTGAGGTATAGGTAAAGTAGCCTCTCGGATTTTTACCATAAGGGTAAATCCATTTGCCAGTCAACGTATCAAGATCAGCATATTCAATAAGTCTCCAGGTTCCAACTAACTTATTTGACTTTATATTACTACTATTCAGCCTATTATTTTTGGCTTTGTTCTGTCCAGGAGCATTAAATCCTAAAACGATTAGAATGAATAGTAGGAATTGTATTTCTTTCATACTGCTGTTTTAATTACAATGAAGTCATGCGGTCGAAGAAATAGTTCAAGTCATTCATTGTTGGAAGCCTGCCTTTGCCCAAAATGTTAGGCAGTATTGCCTTTTAAATAATCTTCCTGTGTCAAAATTGATGTGGAAGGTAGCTTATATTCTTCGGCGGGCCATACTGCCAATGCAATGCTGTTCGCAGAATTCCCTGGTAACTACTGATTTTGTTTAAAATCGGATAAGTGGCGTCTTATTTCCGAAACGTAGAGTTTGATCCGGAGGTCAGCGAATTGTTTACCCCACTTCTCATTTGATTTAGTTGGATCTCCGGAAAATCCTTTGGCATTAAGCGGTCCATTACCTTTTTGCGTTGTATCACCAACAGTAAATAAATTCGGTCTTACTAATTTCTTCGAAATAGCCATCGTTTCAGAAACGTCCCAATGTCCGCCATGTCCACCTGGTACTATATTTTGTTTTTCGAGAAAATCCTCAATTTCCTTTCTTGCTTTTGTGTAGCCATCAGCAGCATAATAAACATCGATGCCCTCTGAGCGGTATTTTTTATCTAATTCTTTTGCCAATTCAGCCAGTGGTTTTTGGCTGTTAAAATGGTCGCTCATAAAAATTATATGCTTAAACCCACTTGAAATCATGCTAATGGCCAATTGCTCATTTACCTTCGAAAAAGTTATACTATCAAGCGTAAACGTACCTGCCATTTTTTGAAGAACAGCGCTGTTTGGAGCAAAGGGCAATACAGGCGCAACCAGTGTGTTCTTTAAACTATCTGCAATCCTTTGAGCGTAAACATTTACTCTGAAATTATGCTTGCCCAAAGCTACGTGAGGCCCTGTAGCTTCTGTTCCACCGCTGTAAATCAGTACAGTTGTAAACCCTTGTTGTATTTTTTCTGAAAGCTCAAACGAGGTTAAATATTCAATATAAATATTTTCGCTTTTTGTACTCTGTGCCTGAGCAAAAGTTGTTAAGTAGAATAAAACAACCAGCATGAGATATCTTGTATCAGGTTTCATAGATTTCTTGTTTTTGCATTTAATGGTTACATAAAGGTGTCAGCCGCACTATTCACTATACAATGTCAGTTGCAGGTTTGTAAGATTTCTTTTTTCTCAACTTTCATATACCCATTTCCCACCTACCATAGTCCGCTCAATAGGAAATAGAAGTCAGCTTATAGCCGTTCATTTCTCGGGTCGATATCCATGAAATTACTACTTTTCACAAAGCTCTTTTAACTTGTCGAGTGCTTTCGGGTAGGTCTCGTTCATATAATCCAAAAAATCTTCTGTGGTGTCTAAATCAACAGTTACGGTTGTAGTCCCATTGTTTTCTTCGAAAGTATAGTTTTCAAATCCGTTTGCCCATTTTTCCACTTCTGGTCCTTCTGTAATTTCTTTATCAGCTTTTACAAGTCCATAATGTTGAATTGAAACAAATTTGTTGGGAATATTTTCAGCTATCCTGGAAACCATACCTCCCTTTTCTCCTTTCTCATCTACTCCTACAAATAGAATTTTATTACCCTTGTCCCAACTTCCTTCATAGGTAGATGTCGGATTAAACAAAGAAGTCCATTGCTCATAAGTTGATTTATTGTTAGTGCCAAGCATAAAATTATATATCCTGGTCACAGGTGCGTTGATGTTTACTTTGAATTGTAACTTTTTCATAATACTAATTTTTGTTTTAAATTAATCTATTGAGCAGTTATTTTCCAG